>CAYXVO010000417.1:0-3140 GCA_964467875.1 uncultured Pseudomonadales bacterium
TCGACCTGCTGAGGATGGCCCTGGAAGCCGAGCAAGAGCGCTTGCTGCTGCAGGGTCAGGTGAGCGAGCTGCTGCCGCAGGCGGAGGGCTTTCTGCGCGTGGCGGACGCATCGGGGTCCATGTCGATCCGCGAGGCGGCCAAGGACTTGCAGATAAAGCCAGGCGTGCTGGCGCAGTGGCTAAGGGATAACCGCTGGATCTACAGCACGGGCACCAAGAGCAAGCGCAACCTGGCCTATCAGCCGCGCATTGATGCCGGCCTTATGGAGCACAAGGTCACGCTTGTTGAGGTCGCCGCAGAAGACGGCACGGTATACGACAAGGCAGTGAGCCAGCCGCGCATAACCCCAAAGGGATTGGCCAAGCTGGCGCTGCTGGTGGGTAGCGAAATGGAGGAACTGGTATGACCGCTGAAAATACCCTGGCCATGGCCGCGATTGGCCTGATTGCAGTCCAGCTCCACGCGGCAGGGCTGGCGCGCAAGGAGTCCAAGATCGCACTACGCGTCAAATACGCGGAGTATGCCGATGGGCGCCGCATCGAGATTCATTCCGACGAATACCTAGAGATGCAGGCCTACGCCGCCACTGAGGTCAAGGCCTACGCCCGCGCCAAGCTGGATGAGTACAACCTGAAACGCAAGCTAGACCGCGCTGTCCGCGCCTACAAGGAGGCTTGAGCATGAAGACCATGAAAGCACTTAGCATTCGCCAGCCATGGGCCTGGCTGATCGTCCACGGCGTATGGATGAGCCAAGAAACAGAAGGCAATCTCCGGTTCGATCCAACCCACTGGATGCCTCTACCAGCGCCTCCGACCACATAACCCAACAAGCAGGCCGGAGCAGTTGACCGGCCTTTTATTTGCGCGTAGACTTTAGCCTTACGTTATAAAAGAGTGCGGCAAGATGAGCACAAAAGAGTTCGACAAGATTGCAGACCTTACCTTCCGCTCAGACAACAAGCGGAGCCGCGTGGCGGTTAAGATGGTTCTGGTTGATGGTATGACGCAGGCAGATGCTGCGAGAGCTGTGGGAGCCACTGACGGCGCTGTTTCGATAGCGCTAAAGCGGTTCCGCCAGACTGCTGAGATTTTCAGCAGATAAAGAAAACCCGGCTGAGGGGCCGGGTTAAATGTTCGCTATCAGGAGTAATTATAGATGACCATTAATCAAGACGCCACCATGGGCCGTGGCGAGCAGCAGCCGGAGCAGAGTGGGCTGGCGGATGTCGCACGCGGCGCGCTGGCCGCAATCCGTGACGTTCTCGAAGAGGCATATCACAACGCATACCCAGAGTGCTGTGGGCAGGCCCACCTTGAATGCTGTGGATCGCCAATCCAGGCATGGAGCGAGCAAGACCAGAAGATCATGGAGCGGTTCAATCCGATTGAGCGTGCATTGAGCGCCGCCCTGTCCGCCCAAGGCGGTGAGGCATGAGCATGCTATTCAAGTTCCGCCCACTGGTAGTCAATCCAGAGCTTGCCGTGCGCGTTGGTCTGAATGAGGCCATCGTTTTGCAGCAGCTTAACTATTGGATCGTGGACAGGGAGGCCGGCGTCGAACACGACGGCAAACGCTGGGTATACAACACCCTGGAGCAGTGGCGGAAGCAGTTCCCGTTCTGGTCAGTTGAAACGGTTAAGCGCACGCTCTCGTCGCTCCACAAGGAGGGACTGATCCACGTCGAGCAGCTCAACAAGCGCCAGCACGATAGGACTAATTTCTACACCATCAACTTCAAGCACAAGCACCTGATCGATGAGTCCAAAACAGCACCTATCGAAGAGGTCAATTTGACCCGTTCCAGCAGGGCAGAATGCCCTTCTCTTCATACAGAGATTACTACAGAGACTACTTCAACAAGCCTTACGGCTCCTTCGGCGCCTAATGTTCGAGGGACTCAAAAGTCTTCGCAGATCGACGAGCAGTTCGAGGCAGCCTGGAAGGCCTATCCGCCACGCTCCGGCTCCCGCTCCAAGGTGAAGGCCAAAGAGGCCTGGAATGCCCGCCGCAAGGAAGGCGTATCCGCCGAGGACATGATGCAGGGCGTGATCCGCTACGCCGCCTATTGCACCGTCAAGGGCTCAATAGGGACCGAGTACGTCATGCAGGCACAGCGATTCTTCGGCAAGGGTCGCGAGTACGAAAACGACTGGGCGGCATCGGCGGCACCGGCAAGCGCCGGCCAGTCCAGGCATGCCGGATTCGACCAGCGCGATTACACCTCGGGACTGATTCTGCGGGAGGACGGCACCCATGCATTCTGATTCGATTAAGACAATGTCAGGCCTGTCCACTGGCGAGAATACCCGCCAGGCCTCCTGTGAGCGCCATGGGGCGTTTATTCAACGCCTGACCTACATCATGGGCAAGGAGTTCTCTAGCGTGTGCCCAGCGTGCTCACAGGAGCACAGGGAGCGTGAGGAGGCCGAAGAGAAAGCCAGCAAGGCGCGCATCGCTCGAGCGCGCCTCGAGAGCAAGCTAGGCGCCGCCATGATTCCCCAGCGGTTCGCGGAAAAGACGTTTGATGATTACCGGGCAACTTCTCCGAAGCAGGAAAAGGCCCTGAGCGTCTGCCAGGAATACGCCGAGAACTTTGAAGAGCACGCCAAGGCCGGCCGATGCCTGCTGATGTTCGGCAAGCCTGGCACTGGCAAGACCCATTTGGCGGCAGCGATTGCTAACGACGTGAACGGATTCACTGGCAAAACAGCCGTGTATCGAACCGTCGGCGGCATCCTGCAATCCCTGAAGGCGACTTACTCGAGCGGGTCTGCGCAAACGGAAAAGCAAGTAATGGACGGCCTGACTACCCCGGATCTGTTAGTCATCGACGAAGTTGGGGCGACCAAATCCACCGAGTTCGAGCTGTCCGTACTGTTCGCCATCGTAAACGCTCGTTATGAGCAGGTACTGCCGACCATCGTTGTTTCTAACCTGATGCCCGCCGAGCTGCCGGCCGCGATGGGCGAGCGTTGCGTTGACCGGCTGCGCGAGGGTGGTGGGATACCTCTGGTGTTTGACTGGGAATCTGCGCGCCAGGGGGTTACAGCATGAACCGCTCCCGCGACCTGACCCTACCCCAGCGCGCCATCGTCGATCAGCTCAAGGCTGCCGGCTTCACGGTGGAGCGAGAAGA
>CAYXVO010000418.1:0-3140 GCA_964467875.1 uncultured Pseudomonadales bacterium
CTCCGCCGGACTCCCTACGGTAATGCGTAGACAGTCCTGCAGCAGGGGATGGGCACCGTCGAGACATTTGATCAACACCTGGCGCGCCGTGAGCGCATCGAACAGTTCACGCGCCCTCCCTTCTGGCACCCGAACCAGGAGAAAATTCGCCTCGCTGGGATAAACCCGTAACTGGGGCCACTGTTTCAGGGTTTCGCTCAGACCTTCCCGGTCGACTCGTATCTGGCGCGTCTGGGCTCGCAGGACGTCGAAATGCTCCAGTGCGAATTCCACGCTTAACTGCGTCAGCACATTGATGTTGTATGGCAGGCGCAACTTGTCGAATTGCTCAAGCCAGGCGGGCGATCCGATCAGAAGCCCCAGCCGTAAACCCGCCAGACCAACCTTGGACAGGGTTCGCATGATGACCAGATTGTCGTAGTCACGCAGCAGCGGCAGATAATCGCGATCGGTAAACGCGGTATAGGCCTCGTCCAGCACCACCAGGCCCGGCGTAGCTTCGATAATCCGGCGAATCTTCTCTTCGCCAAACAGATTGCCCGTCGGGTTGTTGGGCTGCGCCAGGAACACCAGCGCCGGTTGGTCCTGTTCAATTGCCTCAATGAACCGGCCCAGATCCAGCCCGAACTCGTCATTCAGCGCCACACCCACATAGTTCATGCCGGCGAACGTGGCGATCATGCGGTACATGACGAAACTGGGTTCGGGCGCGAGCACGGTACGCCCGGCACCTGCGACGGCAAGCGCCAGCAATTGAATCAGCTCATCGGAACCGTTGCCCAGCAGGATGTCATATTCCGCCGGCACTTGCATCGACTGGCGCAGCCCTTCGCGCAGGCGGGCGGACGAGGGATCGGGATACCGGTTCAATGCCGCCCCGCTGAGGCGTTCGGTCCATTGCCGCACCAGGTCGCCGGGCCAGCCGTAGGGATTTTCCATGGCATCGAGCTTCACCATGCCCGTCGCCGGAGGAACCTGATAAGCGGAAATCGCCCGGATTTCAGGGCGAATCAGTGCTTCTACGCGAGCCTTGATCGAATCGGAATGGGGCATTCTCGTATCCAGCCTATGAGGACGTGGCCACCTGGCCCGGTCCTAAATCTTGTTGTTGGAAGTCTCGCCCGCAACCACCCGATATTCCGCCGAGCGGGCATGAGCCGTCAGGCCTTCGCCACGCGCCAGCACCGAGGCAATCTTGCCCAGCTCGCTGGCCCCAGGTGCCGAACAGAAAATCAGCGATGAGCGCTTCTGGAAATCATAAACGCCCAGCGGCGACGAGAACCGCGCCGTCCCGGAGGTTGGCAGTACGTGATTGGGACCCGCGCAATAATCACCCACCGCTTCTGCGGTATAGCGGCCCATGAAAATAGCACCCGCGTGACGGATCTTGGGCAACCATTGCTGCGGGTCAGCAAGGGACAGCTCCAAATGCTCTGGCGCAATCCGGTTGGAGACCGTCATTGCCTCGTCAAGATCCTTCACCAGGATCAGGGCGCCACGACGCTCCAGCGACTGGCGAATGATTTCGCTCCGCTCCAGGGTCGGCAGTAGCTTATTGATGCTGGCGGCAACCGCATCCAAATGCGCGGCATCGGTTGCGATCAGGATCGACTGGGCATTCTCATCGTGCTCAGCCTGGGAAAACAGGTCCATGGCCAGCCAGTCAGGATCGGTCTGACCGTCGCTGATCACCAGGATTTCGGAGGGGCCGGCAATCATGTCGATGTCCACCACGCCAAACACCATGCGCTTGGCCGTGGCCACATAAATATTGCCAGGCCCGACAATTTTGTCGACCTTGGGAATGGTCTCGGTGCCATAGGCGAGCGCGGCCACGGCCTGCGCGCCACCAACCGCAAAGACCCGGTCCACGCCAGACAGCGCGGCGGCAGCCAGCACCAGGTCGTTGGTCTCGCCACCCGGTGTCGGCACCACCATGATGACCTCGCCGACGCCCGCCACCTTGGCGGGAATCGCATTCATCAACACTGACGAGGGATAGGCCGCCTTGCCGCCGGGCACATACAGCCCGACCCGATCCATTGCCGTTAGTTGCTGCCCCAGCAGGGTACCGTCCGCCTCTTCATAGCTCCAGGATGCACCGAGCTGCTTCTCGTGATAGCGCCTGACGCGCTCGGCGGCTTGCTCCAGCGCGTGACGCTTTGCTCCATCGATCCGCGCCAACGCCTGCTGGAGACGGTCCTGGGAAATTTCGAGTTCAGCAAGGCTCGCCACATCCAGATGGTCAAAACGGGCCGTGTATTCCAACACGGCCGCATCACCCCGCCGACGCACATCCTGCAGGATCGCGACAACGCGCTGCTGGACCTCATGATCCTCCGCGTCGTCCCAGGCCAGGACATGCGTCAGTTGGCGCTCGAAATCAGAATCCGCAGTAGAGAGACGCTTGATCTGGAGTTCGCTGGTCATGGGACTGGGTCCTTTGGCGCAAAATTTATTGGATTCACTAATCAGGACCAGTCGATTGATTCTGGCCGCTCGGGTTCTGGTCGTGGCCGGTTATCCGTTATTGGCTACGGCGGCTTCAAGCTGATCAATAATAGGCTGGATACGACCGTGCTTCATCTTGAGCGAAGCACGATTAACCACCAGCCGCGAGCTGATAATGCCAATCAACTCGCGCGGTTCCAGGCCATTCGCGCGCAGGGTGTTGCCGGTATCGACAATGTCGACGATCTCATCGGCAAGCCCCACCAGCGGGGCAAGTTCCATGGCGCCGTACAGCTTGATGATATCGGCCTGAATCCCACGCTCCGCATAATAGCGTTTGGCCAGATTCACGAATTTGGTCGCCACCTTCAGGCGCGCGCCAGTGGGCTTTGCCTCCACCGGTGCCGCTGTCATCAATCGGCAGCAGGAGATTTTCAGGTCCAACATTTCGTAGAGCCCGTCTGCTCCGTGTTCCATCAAGACATCCTTGCCCGCCACGCCCATGTCGGCGGCGCCATACTGTACATAGGTCGGCACATCGGTCGCCCGAATAACCACCAGTTGTACACCGGGCTGGCTGGTTTCAAAGATCAGCTTACGGCTGCGGGCAATATCCTCAAGCGGCTCAATGCCGGCTTTTGCCAGCAGTGGCAGGGTTTCTTCGAGAATACGTCCCTTGGACAGGGCAA
>CAYXVO010000419.1:0-3139 GCA_964467875.1 uncultured Pseudomonadales bacterium
CTGGCCGCGGCCAAGTTCATCGCCGGCCAGCAGCATGGGCACGCCCTGGGACAACAACAGAGTGGCGAGAAAATTCCGCATTTGCTGGGCCCGCAGCGCCAGGATCGCCGGGTCATCAGTGGGCCCTTCGACGCCGCAGTTCCAGCTGCGGTTGTGGCTTTCGCCGTCGCGGTTGTCCTCCTGATTGTCCTCGTTATGCTTGTCGTTGTAGCTCACCAGATCCCGCAGGGTGAAACCGTCGTGGGCGGTAACGAAGTTGATACTGGCATAGGGTCGGCGCCCCCCCTGCTCATACAGGTCGCTGGAGCCGGTCAGGCGATAGCCCAGCTCGCCGATAATGCCGCCCTCGCCCCGCCAGCAATCACGGATCACGTCCCGGTACTTGCCATTCCACTCGGTCCAGCCCACCGGGAAATTGCCCACCTGATAGCCACCCTCGCCCAGATCCCAGGGCTCGGCGATGAGCTTGACCCGCGACAACACCGGGTCCTGGTGAATGATGTCGAAAAACGCCCCCAGCCGGTCCACCTCGTGCAGCTCCCGCGCCAGGGCCGAGGCCAGATCGAAGCGGAAGCCATCGATGTGCATTTCCTGCACCCAGTAGCGCAGGCTGTCCATGATCAGTTGCAGCACCCGCGGATGCATCATGTTGAGGGTATTGCCGCAGCCGGTGTAATCCATGTAGTGACGGGGCTGGTCACCCACCAGACGGTAATAGGCGGCGTTGTCGATGCCCCGAAAACTCAGGGTCGGTCCCAGATGATTGCCTTCGGCGGTGTGGTTGTAGACCACGTCGAGGATCACCTCGATCCCCGCCGAATGCAGGGTCTTGACCATGGTCTTGAACTCACTGACGCTACCCGAGGCGGAGTAGCGCGAGTCGGGGGCAAAATAGCCGATGGAGTTATAGCCCCAGTAATTGCGCAGTCCCTTGTCCACCAGATAGCGGTCATCGATAAAGGCATGGACCGGCAGCAGCTCCACGGCGGTCACGCCGAGGCGCTGGAGGTGCTCGATCACCGGTTCCGTGGCCAGGGCGGCGTAAGTGCCCCGTAAATGCTCGGGCACCTCGGGATGCTGCATGGTGAAGCCCTTGACGTGCAGCTCGTAGATCACCGTGTCATGCCAGGAGGTATTGGGGCTACGGTCATCGCCCCAGGTAAAGGCCGGGTCGATCACCTTGCACTTGAGCATGCCGGCGGCATTGTCGCGGGTATCGAACGAGAGGTCCTCTGCCGGGCCGCCGACCTCATAGCCAAAATGAGCATCGGACCACTGCAGCGTGCCGTCATAGGCCTTGGCGTACGGGTCCAGCAGCAGCTTGTTGGGGTTAAAGCGGTGACCTTCCTCGGGCGCGTAAGGGCCGTGGACCCGGTAGCCATACAACTGCCCCGGACGGGCCTCCGGCAGATAGCAGTGCCATACCTGATTGGTGGGGCGCTGCATGTCGATGCGGTGCAGCTCCACCTGGCCGCGCGCATCGAACAGACACAGCTCGACCCGTTCCGCGTGTTCCGAGAACAGCGCAAAGTTCACGCCCTCCCCATCCCAGGTAGCACCGAGCGGATAGGATGAACCGGGCCAGATCCGATCGAAAGTATCAGCCATTCAGGCAGTCTCCTTCAGTGTCCTTGCCTGTTCGTGTGCCGCGCCTACAGTTCCGCCAGCAATCCGCGCAACGGTACGCTCACCCAGTCCGGACGGTTATCCAGTTCGTAACGCAGTTCATACAGCGCCTTTTCCAGCTTGAACAGGTTCATCAATGCCTGGGCATGATCCCGATCCGCCGGCACGCAGGGGCAATCGCCGATGGCTTCCAGATAGGCCTGCCAGAAGGCATTCACTGTCGCCTCCTCCCAGCTCTGCAACAATGGCATCAGCCGCTCGCGACGCTCCGGGTATTCGACCGTGGCCTGATCCAGCGCCACCGCCGCGGCATAGCTGAAGGAGCGGATCATGCCCGCCGTATCCCGCAGGGGCGAATGTTTGGCGCGCCGTTGCGCAAGCGGCCGGGCCGGCTCCCCCTCGAAATCGATGATGATGAAATCGTTTTCGGAGATGAGCACCTGACCCAGGTGATAGTCGCCGTGGAAGCGGGTCTTGAGCGCCTGGATCTGGTCCGGCACCGCATCAATTCGGCTCAGCAACGCCTCCCGCGCATCCAACACCTGTTGCGCCAGGCTCAGGGCAGGTTCCGCCAGTGGCTCCAGGCAACGCCGCAACTGCTTGAAGGACTGCTCCACGTCGGTTTTCACCTGCTGCTTCCAGGCCTGCAGATCGGCTGCCGTCATGGGTTCCGGATCAAATGCCGGATCGCCACTGGCATGGGTCAGCGCGCGATGCAGCTCGGCGGTACGCCGCCCCAGGTTGCCCACCAGCATCAGAAAGACCGCATGAGAGACGTCCTCTTCCGCACCATGTTCCGCCAGCAGCGTGGGCTCCAGAAGGCGGGCCAGGTATTCCAGGGTGTGATTCCAGCTGTCGCCCTGATTGCGCACATACCCTTGCAGCGACGCCAGGGCATAACGCTGCCCCTGCTCTTCGTACTCCAGGGCGCCGGCCAGGGGTGCCACATTGGGAAAGGGCGAGACCTCTGTGAGGAAACGGCCCATTTCCAGTTCCGGATTCAGACCATCCTGCAGCCGGCGGAACAGTTTGAGAAACAGCCGGGCTTCGAACACCACGGTGGTGTTGCTGCCCTCGGTACCGGGACGCTGGATCTCATCCGGCAGGCGTTCGTGGGTCAGATCGGCAAAGGCCGCGGTAGCGGAGAAGCGCAACTGGCCCGGACCGAAGGGAACGGCCTGCTGGTCGCCCATGGCCGTCACAATGGCATGGCAGAATTCCGCGCTCACCATGGCATCGTGCAACACCCCAAGCCGCGCCTGCTGGCGCACCTTGGCCACGGCCGCGGGCAACAGGGCGCGCATCGAATCGTCGTCGAGATCGCCCCAGGTAATGGCCAATGGCACCAGATAGAGCTGTGGCGGTGTATCCGGCTGAATCACCCGCAGCCGGGTCAGCAACCAGTCCTCCCGCCCTGGCCAGGGCCGCGCGCGCTCCAGCTCCACCCGTTCAATGGGGGTACCCTTGCCCGCGAACCAGCGCTGGTTCGCAACAAACTGGGGCAAAACCTTGT
>CAYXVO010000420.1:0-3139 GCA_964467875.1 uncultured Pseudomonadales bacterium
AGTGTAGTCCCGTTGCATGTGAGATATAGGGCGCGGCAGGAATGCTCGCAAAACGGGTCGTGAGGCGTTATTTCTGCGCGTATTTTACGCGATTCTTGCCTTCGGGCTCGCTCTTGAACCGTCGATGCATCCAAAGATACTGATCTGGATGGCGCCGGATAGCGCGCTCGATACACAAGTTGGTTCTGGTCGCATCGGCTACTTCGTCGCCGCTGGGATAGTCGTCCAGCGCGGGCTCAAAGTAGATGTCATAGTGCAGTCCGTCTTTGTCACGGAAATGGCTAAAGGGGACAACGGCAGCACCCGTTTTAGCCGCGATACGGGCAGTGGAGGTCAGGGTCGCAGCGGGGATGCCGAAGAAGGGGGCGAAAACGCTGACGCGCCGACCATAGTCCTGGTCTGTTGCGTACCAAACGACTCGATTTGCCTTCAAACTGCGAATCAATCCCCTTAAATTATCTCGGCTGAGCACAGAACCGTAAAAACGTTGTCTTGAGCGAGTCATGATGGCATTGAAAAGCGGGTTCTCGTGATCTCGCTGCATCACGTCGGCCTCGGCGAACAACGAGTAAAGTGCGCCACCCAAATCCAACGTGCTGTAGTGGCCGCCGAGAAGGATTACGCCTTTGCCGCGCCGCAAAGCGGCTTCCAGGTTCTCGAAACCATGCACATGGGTGCGGCTGCGGAAAATCTCCGGGCTGCGAAACCAGACGGTCGCGGCTTCCAAGTAGCCGATGCCATTAGATCGAAAGGACTTTTTCACAAGCCTGTGTTTTTCTTCGTCCGATAGATCAGGGAAGCACAGGCCAATATTGACTTCCGGGATGCGGCGACGTCGGCGCAGGGCATAATAGCCCGCTGTACCTAATATGCTCCCGAGCCAGAGCCTTAGACGTGGGGGGAGCCAGGCAATTACCCATAGCAAGCCAATGCCACACCAGGCAGGCCAAAACCGGGGTGACCAATATTGTGAAAGTCTGAATGAACGAGCTGATTTACTCACGGCAACCGCGCAGGATGGAAAAGCCGCTATTTTAACCGTTCTTGGTCGATGCCTCCAGCATGAAACGCAGAGAGGCATGCATGGGGGCAATCGGCAGGCTTTTAGCGAAGGTTCTTTTCGGCGAAGTAGTCTGGGCGAAGGCTGGTCAGCCGTGTCAGTAAGCGGTTCCAATTTCGTTGAATTTTGAGCGTACCAAGGAATTTTATGCGTTCCGCGAGTTTTATTAAATCGCGACTGCCGATTCCGTCAATTAGCATGAGCCTTGGGGTGCCAGAGCGCCACTGGACCAATATGTTGTCAGGGTGCAGGTCATTGGGGATCACAAGCTCCTGCATCATGAAACGCTTGAGCTCCAGCAATAACAGGGAGGCTTCATCGGCAGTGATCTGTTGCTGATCAATGGCTCGTATCAAAGGAAGAGATATAGAGCCGTCATCATTTCGCACGAGATCAAAAACGAGACCTGGGCCCTGATTGGTATCGGTCCACCCATGACACAGTGGTATAACCGTCCAATGCTTGGCTTTTTTCTGGAATCGCCGGTAATACCTGAACTCGACAAGGTTTTGCTTGGCTGCGGTCTTTTTGTTTTTGAGTACTTTGCCGTTATTAACCTTAATACAAAGATTGGGATCGTCAGGATGCTGGTAGCAATCCCGCTCGGTGCCACTGCCGATCAGTAATGAATCCGAGAGGGTGACAAATTTCTGGCCGTGGTTCATGGTCATGCTTAACGGTGATGAGCGGTCCGCCTAACGCCAAGTATGAATGGCTGGGAGTAAGGACGACTCGTGGTTCTGATCAGGTCAACGTGGGTTACTTCAACTGCGGCCATGATATCATGCTTGCCTTTGATTCTCTCTTTCGATGGATAAGCGATAGGAAAATTCGATGCTCCCACAGCTACCCGCCTTCAACAAATCCCGTGTCCTGGTGATCGGCGACGTGATGCTGGACCGCTACTGGCATGGCGGAACCCACCGCATCTCACCGGAAGCACCGGTGCCGGTGGTCAAGGTAGAGCAGTTGGAGGATCGTCCCGGTGGGGCCGCGAACGTGGCCTTGAACGTGGCGGCGCTTGGGGCGGCGGCGATTGTGGTCGGTGTGACCGGGAATGACGAGCAGGGTTCTGCGTTACAGCAGCGCCTGGAGTCGGCGGGAATTTTGCCGGTTTTCCAGAAGGTGCAGGGCGCACCGACAATCACCAAGCTGCGAGTCATCAGCCGCCATCAACAGTTGATCCGGCTCGATTTCGAGGAGAGCTTCGAGAGAGAGGACCTTTCTCCCCTGATGGACTTGTTTCAGGGGCAGTTGGCGGGTGTCGGTGCCGTCATTCTGTCGGATTATGGCAAGGGCGCGTTGCGCGATCCACAGGCGCTGATCGCCCTGGCGCGTGCGCAAGGCCTCCCGGTGCTGGTGGATCCCAAGGGCAGTGACTTCAGTAAATACCGGGGCGCGACGCTGATTACGCCGAACCTGAGTGAATTCGAGACAGTTGTGGGCAAATGCCGCAGTGAAGCGGAGTTGGTGGAAAGGGGGTTGCAGCTACTGAATGACCTGGCCATTGAGGCCCTGCTGATTACGCGTAGTGAGCATGGCATGACTCTGTTGCGCCAGGGTGCGCCAGAGCTGCACCTGCCGGCACGCGCTCGCGAAGTTTTTGATGTCACGGGTGCCGGCGATACGGTGATTTCGGTTCTGGCCACGGCGTTGGCGGCAGGCAGCGCGCTCGAGCAGGCGGTTGCCCTGTCGAATCTGGCAGCCGGTATCGTGGTCGGTAAGCTGGGAACGGCGGCGGTGAGCGCGCCAGAACTGCGTCGTGCAGTGCAGCGTGAGCAAGGCGCTGAGCGGGGTGCCGTGAATGAGGAGCAGTTGCTCATGGCACTTGAGGACGCCCGCGCACACGGGGAGCGGATTGTCTTTACCAACGGCTGCTTCGACATTATTCATGCCGGTCACGTGGGGTATCTGGAGCAGGCGCGCAAACAAGGCGACCGTCTGATTGTGGCGATCAATAGCGATGCTTCTGTCACGCGCTTGAAGGGGCCTGGGCGGCCGATCAACCCGGTGGAGCGGCGGAACCCTGGGCCAGGTCGGCGCGAGCAACGCCGGCCTGCTGCTGTGGAAGGAAGTGCG
>CAYXVO010000421.1:0-3134 GCA_964467875.1 uncultured Pseudomonadales bacterium
CTGGTCGATGATGGGCGCGGGCACCTTGCCTTTGCGGAAGCCGGGGATGGTGACGGATTCGGCGATGTGCTTGTAGGCGTGGTCGATGCTGGGCTTCAGCTCGTCGGGGGTGACGGTGATGTTGAGTTTGACGCGGGTGGGGCTGAGGCGGTCAACGGTGGTCTTCACGGTGTCGGTTTCTCCTGATTGATGACGGTGGGGTCTGTGTCGGGGCGACAGGATTTGAACCTGCGACCTCCCGCTCCCAAAGCGGGCGCTCTAGCCAAGCTGAGCTACGCCCCGGTGGTGCTGGTGTTGCGAACCGGCGTGGTGTTGCTGCCGCTGCGCGGCGCTTGGCTGGCAAGCAGTGCTAAATCGGCCTCGGCAAGTCTAACCGAGTTCGTGGGGCGGGTTCTGTTCACGGCGACCACCCCCGCAAAAGAGCGGTAACTTGTGCCCGGTGACGCAAACAGCGGTAAATTAGCGCACCGGATGCCAATTCTTACCGCTGTTTTGCGGGTCAGGCTTCGTTGAGCTCTCGGGTGGTTTAGGAT
Organism: uncultured Pseudomonadales bacterium; assembly: GCA_964467875.1. Taxonomy (GTDB): domain Bacteria; phylum Pseudomonadota; class Gammaproteobacteria; order Pseudomonadales; family Oleiphilaceae; genus JAEZAA01. Next base: position 534 of record CAYXVO010000421.1, read on the forward strand.
TGCTACGCGCATCCGGCCTCTGGTCGGGCGCGTGCGGGGCGGTAGCTCAATGGTAGAGCCTCAGTCTTCCAAACTGATTACGCGGGTTCGATTCCCGTCCGCCCCTCCAAAAGCATTCACCTCCAGCTCGACCCAAACCGCGGTGAACCCACTTCTGGGTACTTGTTCACTTCTGCCGAACATTGCTCTACTTGGTCTGAGAAGGACCTTTAAATCGTGTGAAGAGGGAACCGAGAGTTGTCGAATCAATCGATTGTGGAACGCCTCGTGGAGATCGCACCACCTCTGTGGCAGAAATTTCGACGTAGCCGCGGATTCGTACCGGCCCTGATTGCAGTCCCTGCTGTATTACTGAGCGGAACCGGAGTCGGGGTGTATTCGGCCTGGGATTCCTCTCGCGTCGATGTACCAAACGTCGTCGGTCTCACTCTTCCAGCGGCAGCGAATGAGCTTGCTCCGCTCGGGCTCGTGTTCTCATCTGAGCCGAAAACTGATGACGCTCTGCCCTCCGACTGCCACGTGATTTCAACGCAGAGCATCGAACCTGGCACCAGAGTGCTTCCTGAGGAAACAAGCATCGGTTTGATAGTCGAGCCGATCACCCTAACCGTTCCTAACGTTGTCGGAGCCTCCCTGGAAACTGCTCGCACAGAGCTTCTTGAACATTGCTTCTATGTTGAGGAACAAGGCATGGCGTGCGTGCCCGATGGGTTCTCTGGAAGCGTGGATGTGCTGATGTCTCGGTCTTTGAAAGAGCAAACTGGACTTGCATACGACCCTCGCTCAGGTTTGCTCGATCTGAGTGATACTTCTCCCGTCGACGAGTGGCAAGTGTGTGAACAGCACGTTCGCCCTTCGTCAGCATTGCGCGCGGAGTCGACCGTGGGAGTACTCCTGGTACCGCCGCTCACCACCGTCCCCGCGGCGACGGATTCGAATCTTTCGACCGCACTGGCAAGCTTCAAATCGACTGCCGATCAATGCGCGTTACGCCCGAATGTCATACCGACGTTTATCGCCGACCCTTCCGCAGTCAACGGCCTCAAGATACCGAGCATTAGTGAATCAGGAAGTTGGGCGATTTCCTCGATTTTCCCCGAGGTCGGAAATGCCGTTCTCTGTGGCGCAGTTGTCGACGTTGAGGTCGTTTGGCCCTCGACCACGATGCCGAAGTTACTTGGACTGAACCATGTGCCCGAGTCCGCCGGTGCTGACACAGCAACCACTGCCGTGCTCCTGGCAGCAGGTCTCTCGAAGTCCTGCTCAGGAAAAGGAACCGTCACCAATCAGGTCCCGGCCGCCGGGACACCGGTGCCCGTCGGCACAAAGGTCACCTGCGTCGCTGAACTCGTTGTTCCAAAGGTGACCGGAATGGATCCCTTCGAAGCGGAAACAGCTCTTGCGGCTGCCGGTATAGAAACAGAATGCACTGGCTCGGGGATCGTTTCGACGCAGTCGCACAAGCCCGGACACGTTCTAACTGCGGGAGAAGAATTGACGTGTGACGCCGTCGAGCCAATACGGGCGGTGCCGAAGTCCGTGTACTACAAGAACTGCACTGCAGCGCGAGCTGCCGGAGCGGCCCCCATTTACCGCGGGGAGCCAGGATACCGACCTGCACTCGACCGTGACAACGATGGAATCGCTTGCGAGTAACAAATGCCAGGGGCCCTCTTATCGCTGCCCTTATTGTCAGTTTCATGGTCGTTGGCTGTTCTGGGTCGGTCCAGCACGCCCAATCCGAAACGTCAGGCGAGATCGCACCAGCGCCTCAAGCGGATGCACCGCAGTCTGCAAACCTTGAGTGCACAGTGGACGACTACATTGCGACATTCGAATCGGTGATAGACGGCGACACTATCGTGACATCCGCCGGCACCATTCGCCTCATCGGAATCGACACGCCTGAACGCGGGGAATGTGGGCACGATGAGGCCTCCAGCTCCATCCGCAATGTGATCTCTCAAGGAGAGGAAGTCCGCCTGTCCTTACCTGAAGGTCAGAACAACATGGATCGCTATGGCCGCCTGATCAGATATGCAGAGACGATGCGCGGGATTGACCTCGGCCTGCTTCAACTTCAAAAAGGCAACGCAATTGCAAGGTACGACTCTACGGATGGTTACCCTCAGCATCCAAGGCAGGTGCAGTATCACGCATCACAATTAGTTCAGCGCGGTTCAGATGGATCATTCACCACCCTGAGTTGTGCTGCACGAGGGATTGCGCCGACCATTTCACCGACCCCTCCGGCCGATAGATGGTGGGAAGCATACTCATCGTGTTCAAAACTCAAGAAGAACAAGGCAGGTCACAACACCGGACCGTTCTCAGTCGATCGGCCTGAGGAAGCTGAAATTTATGACTGGTTTGCAAATAGGACGGGACATCGAGGCGATGGTGATGGCGATGGCCTCGCCTGCGAATAGCAAACCACGCGTCACACTCGCCTGCTGAAGAGTCTCCCAGAAGCGCCGACAACTAACTCAATGAGACCAAGATGGCTGTGTGCACAATCGGGACTGCTGCACGGATAGGTGACAGGTTGTAGTCACGCCGCCAGTGCGACGGTCGTGTTCATGATGGTCTCGAACTCGATGG
>CAYXVO010000422.1:0-3131 GCA_964467875.1 uncultured Pseudomonadales bacterium
AAAGTAATGTCGGGGGCTGCCCCCGGTAACCCGGGAAAACAATCCGTGAAGAGACATGCCATGGACCACCGCCCCCAAGGCGACGGACACATCCGGGGCGGGATTACGGAGCTCTTCAACAGGCCGGCCGCGCCAGTGCTCAAAAATATCCAGAACATGCTCGCGCAAAATTGTGCTGTTAAAGGGGCCACCGTTGAACAACACTGCATCGGGGAATGCGGGGGCCGTATCGTCGGCTGCAATCAAGCGCCGATGCTGTCGCACAAATCGCAGGATATGGCGTGTAATCGCAGGGTCTCGCTCATAGGGCAGTCCGGCCTGGGTCAATGCACCGCCCGCGGCAGGCCCTGCCAAAGGAGCGTCCAGGTCCAGCTTCGGAAAAAAGCTGTCCAGCAAGTAGCGCCGAATCATGTGGGTATCAAGCTCGGTGCGCCGGCTGCCGCCGATCAGCCGGCTGCCGGTGCCCAGCAGCGTAACACTGACGGTCGCCGGCGCCGCCTCGCTCAAGCAGGCTTCCTTGGCACGCCGGCTTTCTTCCGCCAACTGTTGCAGGGCGGTCGCATTGAGGTTCCCCCCAAGGGAAGATTCCGCCTGCCAGGCAATCGCCAGATCCATGTTGTCGCCACCCAATAGCAGGTGATCTCCCACGCCGATTCGTTCGATTTCCGGCGCCGCCGCCCCTTTTGGCGTCACTCGCAGCAAGGTCAGGTCCGTGGTGCCGCCGCCGACATCACACACCAGCAGGGTGCGAAGAGAATCCCCGCTAAAGTACGTCTGGTTTTGCCAGAACCAGCCATAGAAGGCTGCGGTTGGCTCCTCCAACAGGCGTGCAACCGGGACGCCCGCCATTCTTGCGGCATTTAATGTCAACTGGCGGGCATCTTCATCAAAGGATGCCGGCACCGTCAAAACCAGGTACTGCTGTGCCAATGGCGCATCGGGATGATGCTGATCCCAACTTGCGCGTAGATGACGAAGATATCCGGCGGTCGCCGTCACCGGCGACACCTTCGCAATCTCGCCCTCCGCGCCCCATGGCAGAATTGGCTCCTCCCGATCAACCTGGCCGTGGCTTAGCCAACTTTTGGCGCTGGTCACGGACCGCCCCAGCGAGCGCTGGCCCAGGTGACGTGCGAGCGCGCCCTGCACCAAAGGCATAACCGGCTCACCGTAATCAGGACCAGGATCGGACCAGGGCAAGGACAGGTCTGCCGCATCGAACTCCGCTGGGTGCGGGTGATACCGATTGGACGGGAATAATGGTTGGCGCGCCACTTCTCCGGGAGCAATCAGCTGGTCGATCGGGAAAACCTGGGGGCCGCTCAAAGGCGTGTTCAAGTCGACGAACGCCACCGCACAATGGGTGGTACCCAAGTCGATCCCCACGATAAATTTTGGGTGCTGACTCATGGGCTAGCGCTGTCTCACGGAGAATTCCACATCCCACCGCTGTCCGCTACGCTGGGAAATCGCCGCCAGACGCAATGTGCCGGTTTCCGTCACCCGCGCTTCCAGGGCAACCTGTTCCACATGCCCTGCCCGCGCCTCGGCAGACGGTTCAAGTTTCACTTCGATGGGCTCCAACTCCTGAAGCTCGGGGCCCCAGTTTTCAAGCAGGTCACCCACCGTGTCGCGTCGTGTGGCGGACGAAAAGAAGCGGAAATGCGCCGGTTCGCCGAGCACCACGCCAAAGGTTTGTTCCTTCAACTGAATGGATTCAGCTTCCTCCATGCCGAAAGGCGCCACACAAAGTGCCATTAGGGGCGGCTCGAAACCGGGCACGGCTGGCATCGAGGATTCGATCCCGACGTAATAACAGTTGGCAAGCCCCGCTTTAACCCGAATTCCGCCTTCAGCGCGGATCGCGCCATAACTGGCAGCGCCGCGGGAAACCGCCAGATCCAAATCGGCCCCGGTCAGCATCTCAACGGGCGCGCGACCGGCACCGCCAAGCCATTGATCCAGACAGGCCTGCAGGCGCTGGACCAGCACATCGGCTTTGAACACACCACCGTTCAACAGCAGCCGGTTTGGCCGGGACACCTCGCCCTCCTGGCGTGCGAGAAACGCCGCCAAATGGCGGGTAATCGCCGCATCCTGGGCAAAAGGCAGGCTCCTGGTGGTCAAGGCCGTGCGCAGGCGTTGCTGTGGCTGTGCATCTGCGGCGACGGTGGGAAAGAATCCATCCAGCAGAATCCGGGTCAATTCGTCCCGGGTCAGCGCCGTCCGTAAGCTGCCGCCGATCAACGAAGAGCCACGTGACGGCACAACCAGGGGAACTTCGTCGAGAGAAGCATCCGCCAGCATGCGCTCCTTGGCGTCCCGGCAACCATGGGCCAACGCCATGATCTGCCACTGGTCCAGTTGTTTGCCCTGCTCCAGCAGCTTGGCACGAACGCCATATGCGAGCGCAAGATCCATGTTGTCGCCGCCGAGCAGGATATGATCGCCGACCGCAACCCGCTGCAGACTTAAACCACCCTCTTCCTCAGTGACCGAGATTAGCGAGAAGTCGCTGGTACCGCCGCCAACATCCACCACCAGCAAGACATCACCAACCTGAAGCTGGTCACGCCAGTCGATACCCTGGCGGGCAAGCCAGGCATAGAACGCTGCCTGAGGCTCTTCCAGCAGCGTTACCTCCGCCAGCCCCAGGGACTGGGCTGCCTCCACGGTCATATCCCGTGCTGCGGGATCGAATGACGCGGGTACGGTGATGGTCACCAGCTGCTGTTCCAGAGGCTCGTCGGCAAACACCTGATTCCAGGCATCGCGCAGATGCCCTAAGTAGCGAGCAGTCGCGTCCCAAGGTGAAACCCGCTGTAACTCTTCCGGTGCCTCCAGCGGTAGAAATGCTTCGCGCGCATCCTGCAAACCATGGCTCAGCCAGCTCTTGGCGCTGGACACCAGTCGCCCGGGTGTTTTGCTACCCAGCTGACGGGCCAGGCTGCCAACAATTTCCCGGGACTCGGCAGCCCATGGCAGTTGAATATCCCCCCCCGACAACTCTTGATCGTGGGGAAGATAAAGAAATGAGGGTAACAACGGCAGCGGTGCGATATTGCCGGGTGCAATCAATTGCGGAATCTCAAAGTTAAGCAGATCCCGTTCAGGATCCGGAGCCTGAAGGT
>CAYXVO010000423.1:0-3126 GCA_964467875.1 uncultured Pseudomonadales bacterium
CAATCCTTGCTGCCAGCCGTTCAATCCTTGCTGCCAGCCGTTCAATCCTTGCTGCCAGCCGTTCAATCCTTGCTGCGTCCCCGCTTCAGCAGAAACATACCCAGAAGTCCCAGCCCCAGCAGGGCCAGCGTTGCCGGCTCGGGCACCGGAATGGCCCGCACCCAGTCATATTCCGTCGCCATCGGGTTCGCTGCCGGTAGTTCCGGCTCAAGCCGCGCGATACGCTCGTCGGGCAATGATTGTCCCGCGTAATCGAACAGCTCATTAAAAACCGCGGTGATTGGCAACGGCTGGTTCAGGACCGGCGCTGAACCAACCTGATGCGTGGCAACGCCCGTCTGGGCAATCGCCCTGGTCAGGTCGGGAAAGGGGAGCTCGCCAAAAATAGCGGGACGTGCCAGTTCGGGTTCCATCGGATTGTTCGTCAGGTGAGCGGCCGGCCGGGAGCTTTGTGCGCCATCCACAGGGGTCGCTGCCTGGCTTATCACCTCATCGCATGCCGCCTGGAAATCACAGACCGAGGCTGCGGGCAGTGCATGGGCCGACAATGGGCTCAGCAGCGTGAGTACCGTGGCCAGGGTCAACAGGGGCTTGTGAATCAGGCGGTCTTTAAGCGGGCGGGCCTGCAGACCCGCTCGCAGCAAAATGCTATCGATAGTGCCGCGACGCCGAGTCAAAGCGCGATGATGCATAGAGATCTCCAAGTACAACATACACAAGGATCACGCTCGCCCTTCACGCCCAGACAGTATCTCGGTCGCGCGGCGGGACAGAACTCAACCCCAATCAACTTCATGCAGGTCCGTCTGTCCGCGTTCAAATCCTCTGGCAGTGGCTGGTCACACCAGCACGCTGCTCCGTCTAAATCTCGTTGTAAAGCACTCGCTTAAGACTGCGGTCAAGATGGCGCAGGCTGGGCTTGTGCCTCCTGCGCGCTCAGGTGCTGGCGGATCTTCTCCATGTGCGGTTGAATCGCCTGGCGGTCTTCCTCTGGCGCGGTGCGAACCAGATCCACCATCGCCAAATTATCGCGCAACGCCTGCAACACCGCCGCCTTCTGCTCTTCCGGGATGGCGGAATTCTGCTCCATGGCGGCCACCTCCGATCTCAGCGTCTCAATTTCCTGATCCCGTCCCTCAAGCTCATTGGCGAGGTAGGCCTTGATGATGCGAATGGTCGCATCCGCCCACTCCTCCGGCGCCTTGAAACCATGGGGCTCCAGAATATCGCCGGCTTCCTCATACAAGCCCGCGGCCTTTAGCGAACGCAGCATGTTGTCGGTGGACTGCAAATCACTCCAGGCGTCGGGTGATTCATGGGGTTCCAGTTGCTCCCGGTGCTCCATGGCCCAGGCCTGCAGCTCCCCTTGCGATTTCAGCCATCTGTCGATCAACCCTTCATCCAGCGCAACTGCTGCCGAGGCGCCGGCGGCGAGCAATGCCAGCCACGCGCCACAAAACCAGTGTATCCAGTGCTTGCCATTGACACGTCTAACCATGATCGTTTCCCTTGCAGAGCGTTATCCCTCCCAGGAAGTCGGCGGCGGAAAATGGTAACGCTCACGCCTGTCCTGCCTGGCCGATAAGCCTCAAGTATCCCTCGAGGTAAACTCAATCTAAGGTAGATCGGACTGTCTTGACCATTCGGGCTGTCTTCACCATTCGGACTGCCTTGACCATAAAGCAGGAGCCCCGTCGGAAACCTCTGTCGCCCCGCGCCCCGCTACCCGGCTGCACCACACTGAAACACAAAATCTCTTAACGATTAAACACCCTAATCACCAGGTGCCCCTGGAAAGTGTAGAAGCTCCTCGCTAATTCGTAATACAAACTAACACCTATCAGGAGTGATTGTTTCGTTTCACCTAGCGGACTTCCTATTGCCGTCGAGCATAACAAGACATAAGTACCATTCAAAACGTTGGCGAGAAGCGACACTCCATTGCAATCCAGATGAGCCTTAATATACTGTGCATCCAAACAGTATTATTGAGTGAAAGCCTATCCTCTGTGACAGGGCTTTCTGCTCCATGACTCTTTTCTGACCCTGAATGAGTGCGGTGGCTATCCCATGGCGTCCCTACAACAGCTTCTCGACCAGCATCAGGTGTGGCGGGCCAAACATGGCCTGGCCGCTTCGAGCGACACGGTGCCAAGTGGTTATTCCGAGCTGGATGCTCTTCTGCCCGGCGGCGGCTTGCCCCGGGCCGCGCTTACCGAGATCCTCTGTGACCAGCCGGGCATTGGCGAGATGCGCCTGCTTACTCCCTTGCTGGCCCGGCTCGGCCAGGAGCCGCGCTGGCAACTCTGGATCACCCCACCCTGGCCACCCTATGCCCCAGCCCTGGCCCAGGCTGGCATCGCGCTGGAGCAGCAGGTGCTGGTCAGGCACGCCTCCTCCGCCGACAGCCTCTGGGCCTTTGAACAAGGCTTGCGCAGCGGAGCCTGCAGCCTGGTGCTGGGATGGCTGCCACGCCTGAGAAGCAGCGAATTACGGCGCCTGCAACTGGCGGCCGCCAGCGGCGATTGCCTGGGGATACTGTTTCGTTCCGGCCAACAGGCCAGCCAGTCGTCTCCGGCGGCCTTGCGCATTCTCATGGAAGTACGCCAGCAGCAGACCGGACTGGCACTGCTCAAGCGACGTGGCGGCTGGCCGCTGCCGTGGCGGGCCATGGCGCTGGGGCAAGCCATGACTCAGGAGCAAGCCATGACTCGGGGAGAAGCCAGTCCAATCCCGCGTCAGATGGAAACCGCTTCATGAGCTGGTTGTTCGTGCATCTGCCCGGCTTTGCCCTGGAGGTACGCAGCCGCGCCCTTCCTGGTTCACAGCCGCAGGCCCTGATCGAACCCGGCGGCAGTGAAATTTTACTGGTCAGTCCGTCCGCAGCGGCCCTGGGCATTCGTCCGGGCATGTCTCTCAGCACCGCCTTCAGCCTGCAACCGGATGTGCAGCTGCTGACCCGTCAGCCTGCCTTGGAGCAAAGCAGCCTGTTGGATCTGGCACAGCTGCTGTACGGCTATGCCGCGCATATCAGCCTTAAGCCTCCACAAGGACTGCTACTGGAGATTGGCAGCATGTTGCGCCTGTTCAGGGGCCTGGAAAATCTTTGGCAGCAGATCCAGGAAT
>CAYXVO010000424.1:0-3120 GCA_964467875.1 uncultured Pseudomonadales bacterium
ATTGAAGCCGTCACTGTCGTGCTGCATAAGAAACAGCAGCTGGTCGCGGTCATAACCATAATGAAGGCGCACCGGGGCCGAGAACTGGCGCAGGAGCGACGGCACCGGCCGCTCGGGCATGTCTTCGAATTGAAATGTCTGCTCCCGCTCATTTAGCTCCAGCACACGCGTGGTGCCACCAGCATGAGGCTCTCCCTGCAGCCGCAAGGGAATGTCCTGACCGGTAGCACTCAGCAGCCCAACTGCCACCGGAATCAACATGGGCTGCTTGCTGAACTGTCCAGGACTTGGCGAGCAGGATTGCCGCAGCGTTAGACTATATCGCTGACTGGCTTTGTCATACGCATCGGATACTTCCACCGTCGGTGTGCCGGCCTGACTGTACCAGAGACGGAACTGACCGAGGTCGCGGCCACTGGCATCCTCCATCGCCTGGACAAAGTCATCACAGGTCACCGCACGACCATCGTGACGCTCGAAGTAGAGATCAGAGCCACGACGGAATGCCTCCGGCCCCAGAAGCTGATGAATCATCCGCACCACTTCGGCACCCTTTTCATAAACCGTGAGGGTGTAGAAGTTGGAAATTTCCATGTACGAATCCGGTCGCACCGGATGTGCCATCGGGCCCGCATCCTCGGCGAACTGGGCCGTGCGCAGCACGGTCACGTCCTCGATGCGCTTAACCGTCCTGGAACCTACGTCCGCGGAGAACTCGGAGTCACGGAAGACGGTAAAGCCTTCCTTGAGACTGAGCTGAAACCAGTCCCTACAGGTGACCCGATTGCCGGACCAGTTATGAAAATACTCATGGGCAACGATCGATTCGATACGCTGGTAGGTGTCATCGGTCGCAGTTTCTGGCTTGGCCAGAACGCAGGAGGAGTTGAAGATGTTAAGCCCCTTGTTCTCCATCGCGCCCATATTGAAGTCATTGACCGCAACGATCATGAAGATGTCCAGGTCATACTCGCGCCCGTAGACTTCCTCGTCCCAGCGCATGGACTTTTTGAGAGAGTCGAGTGCATGTTGGCACTTGTCGAAATTGGCAGGCTCCACAAAGATGCGGAGCAACACCTTCCGCCCGCTCAGCGTCACGAAATGGTCGTCCTGCCAGCGTAAGTCGCCCGCCACCAGGGCAAACAGGTAGCTCGGCTTCTTGAATGGGTCTTCCCACACGACGTAGTGACGGCCATTCTCCAGCTCACCCCGCTCCACCTCGTTGCCGTTAGACAACAACACCGGGTAGCGCGCCTGCTCGGCCTCGATCCGGGTACGAAAGCAGGCCATCACATCAGGCCGGTCCAGATAATAGGTGATACGCCGGAAACCCTCTGCCTCGCACTGGGTGCAGAACATACCCGACGATTTATACAGGCCCTCCAAATAGGAGTTCTCCTGGGGTTTGATCCAGGTTTCGCAATGCAGCTCGAACTGCTCCGGCAGATTGCGCAGGATCAGCTTTTCCGATGTCAGCTCATAATCGGTCCCGCTCAGCTCTCGCCCATCCAGAACAAGGCGACGCAACTCCAGCTCCACACCCACCAGCTCCAGTGGATGATCACCCACCCGCTCCGGGTTACGCCGCATCCGCAGAGCGGAACGCACCAAGGCGCCCTCTTCGAACAGCTGGAAATCAAGTTCGGTGGCATCGATCAGAAATGCCGGCGGCAGGTAGTCCTTGCGAAAAATGGTCGTTGGAGCTGTCGTTGGAGCTGCAGTGGTCATGACTCTACCCTGTTGCGGAAAACGGATGTAAGCGTTGGCGGGAGAAGTCGCAACGGATATCTACCACCCTGCCAGGGCCAGGCTTTGCCGAACGCCCCAGGCTGCCGGTTCAATTGATCCAGCGCACCGGTTGATCGCCAAGATCGTCGTGTTTGAGGTCTGTATTGCAGGCAGACTCGGACGATTTGGTAAGGTCGAGGTATCCAACCCGATCCTGCGCCTCGACCTGATGCAGGTTTTCATAATGCAATACTGCTTCCATACAGAGTTCCCGCTGCTCAGGCGTCAGACGGGCGCCATCTGGCCAACGACCAAGTTCCACCGCGCGTCGCAGACGCTGATACATATCCGGGTTGAGTGAGCGAATCAGTTGTTCCAGTGTCATGTCAGAACCTCTTCATAGGCCCCCAGGCGACAAAAACATCGCCGGGGCGAAGCACGCGGAATATAACATAGTGAAGAACGCCGCTGCCACGCGTGCATCCCGCAGCAGCGGGCCGTCTCCCGGCCCAATGCCCCAAACGCTCGCACCCTTGGAGCGTCAGATCAACTTGCCATCGGCAAAAGATCAGCGCCAGGGATTGACACGCCAACGCGAATCATTATCATTACAGTGCGTGTTTGATCCCACGCACTCTCATCAGGATAGTTCACAGCCTTGGCCTCCATCCGGAGGCCTTTTTTATTTCTTTTATGCCAATTCTATACATCACGCCCCCCGTAAAAGGTCCCGGGCAAATGCAAACAGGACCCCCAGCAATAGTCCTCCGGTATGGGCAGTGTTGGCGAACTTGCCTCCGCCCGGCAGTATCGGTAAGCCGCTGTAGCCAATCAGCAACCAGACCAGCGCAAAAATCAGCAGCGCGGGCTGCAGGGCAACCGGATCACGAGGATTGCGCAGTGTCTGCCAGCCGGCATAGCCAAAAAAGCCGTAGATCACGCCGGACATTCCACCAAAGCCTGGCCCGGACACCAGATACTGCGCCAGATTCGAGCCCACACCGGAAATCAGAATCAATGCCAGCAACAGCATTGAACCATGGTTGCGCTCGATCCGGATGCCGAGATACCAGAACCAGAGACTATTGAACACGAGATGCATCGCGCTCAGATGGATGAACGCGGGCGTAAACAGCCGCCACCATTCTCCCTCTGCCAATGTGCGCTGCAGGCCGGCCAGACGCTCCGCGCCCGTCGCGTAATCCGACAGATACGGATCGGCGAACATCAGGTTCAAGACCCACTGCTCTCCTGTCTTGAACAGCATCAGAATCGCGACTGCGGCAATACCCAAAAGCCCCAGCCAGGTCACCGGCACACGCCAAAAGCTCAGCACCCAGTCCGCCCAACTCACCCCAGAGGGCGCGCTTGCAAACTCCCGGTCGCCACTCT
>CAYXVO010000425.1:0-3100 GCA_964467875.1 uncultured Pseudomonadales bacterium
TGGGGTAAATCCGTCGTCAATGCCCTGAACCTGCCCGCACCGGTCATTCTGGAGCGCCAGGGCCGGGCTGACTCGCCGTTTCTTGAGGGTCAGGCCCTGGTTGGTGCCGCCGAGGGCGGCGCCCTGTTGGAAACCGCATGCACCGTGATTGCCGGCAGCCCCGCCACGGTTTTCTATACCGCGCAACCAGCGTCTCTCAGCGCTTCCAAGATTGCCGCCACCAGCGCGCGCGCCAGCGAAGTCGACCTGGGCAAACTGGAAGATACCCGTCGCTTCAAGGCATTGGTTTTCGATGCCAGCGGCATCAACGACAGCCGCCAGCTCCGTGCCCTGTACGACTTCTTCCATCCCGTGGCGCGCAAGGTTGCCAAGAGCGGCCGCATCGTCATCCTCGGCCGTCCGCCGGAAAAATGCGAACCTATGAAGGCAACCGCCCAGAAAGCGCTGGAAGGCTTTACCCGCAGCCTCGCCAAGGAAGTCGGCAAGGCCGGCGCCATTGCCAACCTGGTCTACGTGGAGGACGGTGCCGAAGGCCTGGCCGAAGGTTCTCTGCGTTTCCTGTTGTCGCCCAAGGCTGCCTATGTCGACGGTCAGGTGCTGACAATTAACAAGACCACCAAGCCCAAGGGCCGAATTGACTGGAACCGTCCCCTGAGCGGTCAGACGGCGCTGGTTACCGGTGCATCCCGTGGCATTGGTGCTGCCATTGCCCGCGTGCTGGCCCGCGACGGCGCCAAGGTGATCGCCCTCGACGTGCCAGGAGCCCGCGCGGATCTCGAACAGATCGCACAGGAAATCGGCGGGGTTCCATTGGTCGTGGATATCACGGATGAAAACAGCCCTCAGCAGATTGCCGACTTCCTCCGTAAGGAGTCCAACGGCGTTGACGTGGTCGTCCATAATGCCGGGGTTACCCGCGACAAAACCCTGGCACGCATGCCAGACCACTTCTGGGATCTGTTGATGGAAATCAACCTGGTCGCCGTTCAGCGTATCAACGAGAAGCTGCTGGCCGACAACCTGGTGCGCAAACAAGGCCGCCTCGTCGGCATTGCCTCCATCGGCGGTATCGCGGGCAACTTCGGTCAGACAAACTATGGCGCATCCAAGGCGGGCATCATTGGCTACACCGAAGCGATGCAACGTGTTCTGAAGGACGGCATTGCGGTCAACGCCATTGCCCCGGGCTTCATTGAAACCCAAATGACCGCCGCCATGCCCATGACGATCCGGGAAGCCGGCCGCCGCATGAATTCGCTGTCACAAGGCGGCCAACCCCAGGATGTGGCGGAAGCCGTCGCATTTATGGCAAGCCCCGGTGCCGCCGGTATCAGCGGTCAAACCCTGCGGGTCTGTGGCCAGAGCCTGATCGGGAAGTAAGTAACAGATATACGCGAAAACGGGAGCCGCTCTGAAGAGCGGCTCCCGAGCTTAGCCCTCCAACTGCTTTTGCCGTCGGTATTCCACCGGTGTGGTGCCCACCCAGCGCCGAAACGCGCGATAAAAAGTGCTCGGCTCGGAAAAGCCAGTCAGATAGACAATCTCATCAATACTCTCGCTGGTCTGCGACAGCAGCTTCTTCGCCAGGTGACAGCGGAAATCCGCCAGCACCTGATTGAAGTTGGTATCGGCTTCGCTGAGTCGTGTACGTAGTGTCCTCGCCTTGATCCCCAAGCGCCGCGCCACAACCTCCAGCGAAACCTCACCAGACTCCAGTAACTCCGCGATCACGCGCCGCACTTGGCTAACGATGTCCTGAAGTTCAAGGCGCGCGACCTGCTGACTGGCTAATTGCTCATGCAGCTTCAACAGTTCGGGTTCGGCGTGAGGCGACGGCAAATCCAGAAGCGATGCAGCAAACCACACCTGATTGAGGGGCTGCCCGAATTCCACCTGGCAGCCAAACAGACGCTCATGTTCAACACTGGACGCCGGTGCGGCGTGCTCGAAGGTAATTCGGGCCGGCTGAAACGCATCTTCCGTCACAAAGCGAAAGAACTTCAACAGACCAAGACAGAAGCATTCGGTGAAGTGACGAATCTGGCGTACGCTGGTGTTGCCCGTATCCAACGTAATACAGGCCAAGTCACCTAGCACCTCCAGGCGTGAATTTGCCGCGTCGCTCAGCAGGCGCTGATAGGCCAAACCACGGCGCAGGCCTTCGCCAAAGGTGGGACTACTTAGAAACAGATATTGCAGCACCTGTCCCCGCAAAACCGGCACATGCACCCCCAGATGCAGACCAATATCAGGGTCGCCGCTGACATCTTCCAGGGTTTCCCAAAAAAATACCTGGGCCTCATGGGGTGTCCGCAGTTGTGCCTGGGCCAGATACGCTGGGGTAATGCCACAGCGCCGGAACACTTCATCTACATCCACGCCCTGATCCAACATCGCCTGATGAATCAGGTGGACCATTACACCGGCATCCGTCTTGTTCTCGATCATGGAATCCTATTTCTTCCAAATCTTTACATCATTGAAGAAGATACCCGACCATCCTACACCGCCTAGCTGGTAAGAGGTCCAGGACTTCTGACGCAGACTTTAAGATTGGCTAAGCCGACAGCACAATTGTGCACATAGGCCAATCCAGTCCGCTCAGGGAGCCTTTACACTGCTCTGAGTTAGGCACTTCAGGGGAACATCATGCTCCAACAGGAACCGATTGTATTGACTCAGGAACCTTCCCTACCCGCGTTGTTCGCCAAGGCAGCGCTGAAACGCGGCTCCAGATCCGACGCAGGCATCACCCTGCCCGCATTGAAAATCGTCGTGAAAGGCATAAAAGTCAACCCTCGGCGCCTGCGACGATACCAGAAAGTCTGTGGCTTTCAAGAAACTCGCGAACTCCCGTTGACATTTCCGCAAATCATGACGTTCGCGGCTCAAATGCACCTCATGACGGACGAGCGGTTTCCGCTCCCCCTCATCGGCCTGGTTCACCTGCGCAATGAAATATCCCAGCAACGGCCTATTTTGCCCGAGGAAGTCCTCGACTTCCATTGCGCCATAGCCGGCCAGCGTGAATCCGACAAAGGACTCGAGTTCGATGTGGTGACCCGTGTCATTGTTGCCGGACGCCTGGTCTGGGAAAGCA
>CAYXVO010000426.1:0-3082 GCA_964467875.1 uncultured Pseudomonadales bacterium
GGCCGCAACGCTTCACGCACTTCTCAATATTCTGGTAGGCGTTCACGGCACAGGTTACCAGGTGCACTTTCGCCTCCAGACGCACGCCCGACATGCCCAGCGGCTCCTTGATACCTTCCTGGTTGTCGATCACGTATTCCTGGGGAATCACATGCAGCACTTTCTGATCCGCCGGGATGGCAACCGCCTGGGCCGCGTCCAACACCCGGTCGAGATCGGCCTGCACCACTTCCCGCTCACGGATCGCGACGATGCCGTGGGAGTTCATGCTGCGAATGTGGCTGCCCGCAATGCCGGCATAGACCGAGTGGATCTGGCAACCCGCCATCAACTCGGCTTCCTCTATGGCGCGCTGAATCGCCTGCACGGTCACCTCGATGTTGACCACGACGCCGCGCTTCAGTCCCCGCGATGGATGGGAGCCGATGCCTACGATCTCGATGTTGCCGTCCGCAGTCTTCTGCCCGACAATCGCCACAACCTTGGATGTTCCTATATCCAATCCAACAATCATCTTGTCACCCAATTGCTTGTTAACTCCTACGCCTTTCCACGTCGCCACAAGCTTGTTCCATTCAAAATTTGATTAGCCATTATTGGTCTGTTCTTTCCAGCGTACCGCCAGGCCATTGGCATAGCGCACATCTAAAATCTCGATCTCGGGGATCTTGTCTCGTAACTGCGCCCGAAAGATCTTCTGAAGGCGCGCCATCTTGCCATGAAGGTCGTCGCGCCCCAACTTGATCAAGATGCCGCCCTGCATGGTCACTTCCCAGGCCCCCCGAGGCGCCAGATGGATGCCCGCGACCTGCAGGCCCAGCGGGGCGAACTCCTCGCTCCAGCGCATATAATTCAACCAGACTGACTCCTGGCTGCCTTCCGGACCGCTCAGCGCCGGCAGATGGGCATAAGCCGTCCGGCTCGCGGGCTCAAAGACCTTGCCGGTACGACTTAACAAACCACTTTGCCCCCACAGCGCAATCGGCTCGCGTTCTTCGACCCAAAACTGCAGCTTGTTCGGCCAGACCCGCTGAACCCGTGACGACTCGACCCAAGGCAGCGTTTCCAGACGCACCTGCGCCTCTTCCAGATCGACCGCGAAGAAACTTTCATCGGTCAGATAAACCAGTTGCTCCTGCAATGCGTCCTGACTCAGGTTGCTGAAAGCACCGCTGATCTCGATGACCCCCACGGTGCGGTCAAAGCGCTGCAGCGTCGTACTCATACCCTGCACCAGGACTACCACCAACGCGGGCACCAGCAGTGCCAGCCCCACATTACGCCAGGGCACAGTCTTGAAACGATCCAGCCAAGGGCCGAAGTCACGCGGTGTTTTGGCCTGACGCGAGGGCGTCGCGCCACGTCTGACGCGATGCCGTACCTCCCTGTTCCGCAGCTCCACACCCATGTCCCTTCTCCTGATTTAGCGGATCAAGCCATTGCAGTGGCTGATCGAATTAGCTCGCCAATGTTTGCTCGAGAATCTGAACCACCAGACTCTCAAAATCGATGCCCGCCGCCTTGGCAGCCATCGGCACCAAACTGTGATCCGTCATCCCCGGCACCGTATTCACTTCCAGCAGCCAGAAACGCCCCTGGGCGTCACGCATGACATCCACCCGGCCCCAGCCGCGGCATCCTACGAAATCAAAAGCCTTGAGAGCCAGTGCCTGCAGTTGCTTTTCTTCCTCCGCACCGAGTCCGCTTGGCAGTAAATAACGGGTATCGTTGCGAATGTACTTGGCGTCATAGTCGTAGAACGCACGGTCGGTCTTGAGACCGATGACCGGCAGCGCCTGTCCATTCAGGATGCTGATGGTGTATTCCTGCCCCTCGATCCATTGCTCGGCGAACACCAGATCGTCGTAGCGCTGGGCCTCGGTCAACGCGTCCCGTAACTGCTCCAGGCTATCGGCGCGACACATTCCGATACTGGACCCCTCATGAGCCGGCTTCACCATCACGGCGGGGCCGATGTCATCCAACAGCGCCTGATTGAGCTCGGCTTGGCGCAGAATCCGGAAGTTCGGCGTGGGCAGCCCCGCCGATTGCCAGATGAGCTTGGTCCGCAGCTTGTCCATACCAATCGCGGACGCCATGACACCGCTGCCGGTATAAGGCAGCTCCAGGGTTTCCAGAAAGCCCTGCATGGTGCCGTCTTCACCACCGCGCCCGTGCAGCACGATAAACACCCGGTCAAACCGGCGCTCGAACAAAGGCTGCAAGCCCTGCGCCTTCGGGTCCACCGCCACTGCATCCACACCTTGGCGGCACAGCGCCTCCAGCACGGCTTGGCCACTATTCAACGAGACGTCGCGCTCAGAGGAAAAGCCCCCCATCAGCACCGCCACCCGTCCAAACTTCTCTTTCATTGCTGCTTGTTCCACGGAATCACTCATAACCATCAGACTGTGTTTCGCCGGCCGGGGCTGGCTCACCCCGGATGCGCCGGCTTAGACGAACTCTCGTAAATCCAGCTGGTTGTCCGCCAGCCTTGTCGCAACGGCACCTATATCGCCTGCGCCCTGTAGCAACAGAATGTCGCCGTCCAGCAGGACCTTGCCCAACACCTGTTCCACGTCCTGCCCACGCTCCAGAAAAACCGGGTCGACCGTGGCACGCAAGCGGATACTGCGGCACAGGGAGCGCCCATCGGCACCGGGAATTGGCTTCTCACCCGCCGGATAGACATCCAGCAAAAGCAGCACATCCACATCCGACAGGACCTGTACAAAATCCTCGTATAACTCACTGGTTCGACTGTAACGGTGGGGCTGAAACACCGTCACCAGACGCCGTCCGGGCCAACCGTCACGGACCGCACGAACCACTGCCGCCACTTCCCGCGGGTGGTGACCATAGTCATCGACCAACATCACCGTTCCACGACCTGTGGCAAAGTCGCCATACACCTGAAACCTGCGGCCAACCCCCTGAAACTTCTCCATGCCGGCAACAATGGCCTCGTCCGAGATCCCTTCGTCGGTAGCCACGGCAATTGCCGCCAACGCGTTCAGCACGTTGTGCCGTCCCGGGATATTCAGCCGGATATCGAGATCGGTCAGGCCAGCCGGCCGCTTTA
>CAYXVO010000427.1:0-3060 GCA_964467875.1 uncultured Pseudomonadales bacterium
TGCAGCTGTGGATAGTCGCGCAGTTGCAGTTCGTCCCTCAGCTGCGCCTCGTCGCGCTGCGGTGCGGATTGTGCCGGATCGGCCGAAGCCACCAACAACATATGACGTACCCGCTTGGCATCCCGTCCCAGGGCGATATTGACCTGCTGTATCTTGTAGAGATTCTCCTGGCAGCGTTCATCGCAGTTGCCCGCGCTCAAGGTCAGCAGTGTCCAGGGATTCTCCGTATCAAGCGACGTGTCGATTCCCACCAGTGCCGCTGCATCCAGCGGCGGCAGCACCAGCTCGCCATGGTTCGTGCGTCCGGTCGGCACGCCCACCTGGCCGAAGTACATGAGCATGGCGAGGATCACCGGCACCGCGCCAACGGCAAACATCCCCAGTAGCTTGAGACGGCTGCGTCGATTCAGCGTCGGCGATTCAGACATGGATGTCATCGGGACTCCTTCAAAATTCGCGTAATGGCGATAACCGTGCCAATCAATAAAACCAGCGCCAACCCAAACCACTGTACCGCGTAGCCCTGATGCATGGCCGGACCGGCCGGCACCTGGACCGGCCGCGGAACCAGACTGCCGGGCTGCTCCGCGTCCAGCCGAACCTGCCAGGGCAGCAGGGGCAGCGCCGCATCCGTCTGCAGCGACGCCAGCTCCAGTACCTGGATGCGCCGGGGCCACCCGCTTTCACGGGGCGGCTCGCTCAGACGCAAGCCAGGCGTCGCGACCTGGTCGAGATGCCCCTGCACCAACACCCGATCCGGCGGTACCGGTAGGTCTGGAAGCTGGCTGCGTTCCAACGCTGCCGGCAGCCAACCCCGGTTGACCAGAACCCAGCCCTGCCCCGCATCCAGTTCAAACGCCGTCAATACCTCATAGCCAGGACGGCCCTCGTGAATCCGATTGTCCAGCAGCCACTGATGGGCTGGATGATAACGTCCCTGTAGCCGAACCTGGCGATGCCGCCAGTGCGGGTTATCTGCCCTCATCTGGGAGGCCGCCAAGGCCGGCATCGCCCGTCGCTCGGACAACTCGTTCAAGATCGACGTCTTTTCGGCGGCCCGCTCCAGTTGCCAGAATCCCAGCCATATCAGCAATGGCAGCAACAGGATGGCAAAGATCAAAAGCCCCCGAATCGCCCTGCGTTGACGGCCCGCCGACAGCGGTGCATGCTCTGTTTCGGGGACCATCCCCTTTCCTTTACCTGTGCCGGGAGATGCCCCGATGATCAAGTTCTTTATCGTGCTGGCCCTGTTTGCGGTTCTGGTGAGCCTGTTCAGCGCGCTGTACTTTCTCATCCGGGATCAGGGCCGTGGCGAGCGCGTGGTGAACGCCTTGCTCATCCGCATCACCATTTCGGTACTCCTGATCGGCGTTATCCTGGTTCTGGTCAGCCTGGGGGTAATCCAGCCCAACCCCCGTCCGTACTGATGTTGGTATCCCTCACAGGATGTAAACGAAGATAAACAGGCCAAGCCACACCACGTCCACGAAGTGCCAATACCAGCTGGCCGCTTCGAACCCAAAGTGATGATCCGCGCTGAAATGTCCCTTCATGATCCGCAGCAGCATCACCAGCAGCATGATGGTGCCAATGGTGACGTGTGCTCCATGAAAGCCGGTCAGCATGAAGAAGGTGCTACCGTAAATGCCGGACTTCAACGTCAGGTTCAGCTCACCGTACGCCTCCACATACTCGTAAATCTGAAAGCCCAGAAACACCGAGCCCAGCAGGACGGTCGCCGCCAGCCAGAGCTTTACGGCCTGGCGCTTGCCGTGTTTGAGGGCCTTGTGGGCAAGGGTTACGGTCACGCTGGAGGTCAGCAGCAGCATCGTATTGAGCAGCGGAATGTGCCAGGGATCGATGACACCGGCCGGCCCCGGGAAGAGTTCGTTGTTGGGGTTGGCCATTAACGGCCACTGGGATTCGAAGCCGGACCACAGCAGGTTGGAGGCGCCGCGTTCACCTTCTCCGCCCAGCCAGGGCACCGCGAAATAGCGGGCATAGAACAGGGCGAAGAAAAACGCGGCGAAGAACATCACCTCGCTGAAAATAAACCAACTCATACCCCAGCGAAAGGAGCGGTCCATCTGATCAGAGTAGAGGCCGGCCATACTTTCGCGGATCACGTTGCCGAACCAGCCGAACAGCATGTAGGCCATGACCAACGAGCCGATCAGGAAGACCCACCAGCCGGCGGTGGTTGTATCGCCGGCGGTGGAGCGCATCATGATGGTGCCGGCACCATAGACCGTCAGAAAGAGCCCGACGGCACCGATAATCGGCCACTTGCTTTGCGGCGGCACGTAGTAGGCCTGAGGGACTGGTTCGTGTCCCGTTGTACCTGGTGTGGAGGAGCCTGTCTGTGCTGTCATAAAACCTCCTGTAAAAACTCAGCTTCTTGTTTTTGTTGCTGCTTCCGAAATGTCGAACAGGGTGTAGGACAACGTCAGCGTGCGCACGTGGGCCGGCAAGGCGGTGTCCACCACGAAGACGACCGGCATGCGTACTTCCTCGCCCGGTTCCAGCACCTGATGGGTAAAGCAAAAACACTCAGTCTTATGAAAATAGCTAGCGCCGACCGACGGTGAGACGCTGGGCACCGCCTGCGCCGTCATGGCCCGTCCGAGCGGGTTGCGGGCAATAAACTCCACGCGCGTCGGCTCCCCGGGATAGACTACGATCTCCCGGGTCACGGGGTAAAATTGCCAGGGCATGCTCTCGTTGTTCTGGGTGATGAACTGCACCCGAATGCGTCGGCTCAGGTCTGCAACCTGACTACTGGCCTGCGATGGCCCCGCCGCAATCTTGCCGTTAAGACCTGTCACCTCGCAGAACACATCATAGAGAGGCACCAGCGCGAATCCGAACCCGAACATGCCCACCCCCATAAAGATCAGGCGGCGGACCAACCGGGCATTGCGTGCTTGCAGATCGCTTGTCATAGGGCGCTCCCGGCTACCGAATTTCCGGTGGCGTGGTAAAGGTGTGATAGGGCGCCGGCGACGGCACCGTCCACTCCAGGGTATCCGCGCCTTCCCAAACCTGCGCCGTCGCCTTGCG
>CAYXVO010000428.1:0-3033 GCA_964467875.1 uncultured Pseudomonadales bacterium
GCAGCGTGGGCGATGGCTGAAAGGCCTGGATCGAGGTGGTATTGATGATGGCGGAACCCGGCTGCATGTGCGGCACCGCCGCCTTGCAGAGATAGAACATAGAGAACAGGTTGGTCTCGAACGTCCGCACGAAATCCTCCGCGGGAACGTCAACAATACTGTCATACAACTTCTGGGTAGCGGCATTATTGACCAGGATATCGATCCGCCCAAACTCTCGGATGGCCTCGTCGATGATCTTGCGGCAATGGGCCTCCTCCCGAATATCACCGGCAATCGCGAGTGCCTTGCGCCCGGCCTGCTGCACATGGTGCACGCTATCGTCGGCGTCCTCCTTTTCGTTCAGGTAGGAGATCAGCACGTCGGCGCCTTCACGGGCGAACGCAATCGCCACCGCCTTGCCAATGCCACTGTCACCGCCGGTAATAATCGCGACCCGATCCTTGAGTTTGCCACTGCCACGGTAGCTGGATTCACCATGGTCCGGTCGAGGCGTCATTTTGCTCTCGACGCCCGGCAGGTCCTGATGCTGTTGTGGGAACTCAGGTTGCGGATGTTTGGTTCGCGGGTTGCGTTCAAGGGTACGATCCTCGGCCATTTGGCATCCTCCGGTCAGCAGTGGTCAATCGGACTGTATCGTGAGCGCGCCTGGGCAGGCCGCCCCATTGCTTCCCCAAAGTCTACTTTCTCCCTTGCGGTTTCCGTAGCCCCTCCTAGATGATAGGCGACCCATCGCCATATCTGATCATTTGATGTACACTCCTGCCCGCATTTGCGGTCCGACTCCTGACGACCGATCGATGCCTCGCTGGTATTGTGTTCGGTCGTACGGTGCCACGCTCTTGCTCTTGCTCTTGCTCTTGCTCTTGCTCTTGCTCTTGCTCTTGATACAGGCGACATGCAGGGTCGACAGGTAGAGTCGATCTGCACAGGCGATATTAACCCCCACCTCCCTGTCAGCTGGATGACGAGGTGTAGCGAGTCTGACCATGGACGACATCACGAAGATTTTCTCGCACCGATTCGAACCGCATGCTTCCGGCATGCTCGCCCCCGGCGCCGAGGATCGGTCCCGGTTCAAGTTTTTCATCATGGTGGGCTTGGTAGCAGCGGCAGTTTCTGCCGTGATGAGTCTCATCACCCCTGGCAATGCAAGCAGCTATGCCATCGTGCACGCAATCACCGCAAGCGGCTATTTCATCCTGCGCCAGTGGACATTGGCCAAGCCGAACGCCCATCGTTTGCAGACCGGATCCCATGGCTTCGCCGCGATTTCGTACCTGAACATTCTGTACGTTATCCTGACCACCGGCCAGGCCAGCTCGCCGGCAGCCTGGTACCTGCTGATCGTTCCCATGGTCGCAGCCTATCTGATTGGCTTAAGGGCGGCCTGCATCTGGACCGGGATCACCACGGTGTCCCTGATTGGCATCTGGGCCAGCGAGTATTGGATCAGCATTTCGCCGGTCTACCAGTTCACCCCTGAAATCATCCTGTTTTGCCAGATTATGCTCATCGTCATTGCCATGAGCTGGGGCATCCTGGCCCGCACCGTCAGCGACCGTCAGATTCATTACTTGCGGCAGGCAATGCAGGCGGCGGAAATTGCGAATCAGGCCAAGACCAGCTTCCTGGCGACCATGAGTCATGAAATCAGAACTCCCCTGAACGGTGTGATCGGACTCAACAGCCTCCTGCTGGATGGCCCCCTGACGGAGGAAAAGCGGCCCTATGCCGAACTGGCGCGCCAATCGGGCGAGTCACTGCTTTACCTGATCAACGACTTTCTCGATTTCTCCAAGATTGAATCGGGGCATCTCGATCTCGAACCCGTCGCCTTCGATCCCCATATCGTCCTCGGGCGGGCTCTGGCCCTGATACAGGAAAATACCCGCCAGAAGGGACTGACGCTGGAATCCCGGATCGACGCCCCGCACGCGCTGAAAGGCGACTCGGCACGCCTTAGCCAGATTCTGTTAAACCTACTCTGCAATGCGATCAAGTTCACCGAGCAGGGTACGGTGGCGGTACGCTGCGAGGAGCTGAAGCGAACCAGCGTCCACTGCTGGCTTCGCTTCGAAGTAGAGGACACCGGCATCGGGATTGAAGCGGATACGCAGCAGCGTCTATTCCAGCCCTTTACCCAAGCCGATGCCTCCACCACCCGGCGTTTCGGCGGAACCGGACTGGGGCTGGCAATTTGCAAGGAACTCGCACTGCTAATGGGAGGCCGCATCGGCCTGACCAGTGAGTCTGGCCGGGGCAGCTGCTTTTGGGTAGAACTGCCTTTCGAACTGATAACCGAGGCCAGCGTCGCACCGGCCGAAGCATTGGACCAGGAGACTCAGAGCGATCTCTCACGCAGTAAGGCGCCAGCATTCGACCTGGAGGCGTCCGACGGCGAGACGACACAGCCATTGCGGCCCGGCACCACCGGTGTTCTATACCGTGTTCTGGTCGTCGAGGACAATCAGGTCAATCAGTTAGTCGCGCGCAAAATGCTGCGCCGCCTGGAGTGTCAGGTGGACGTGGTCAACGACGGGCTGCAAGCGATCAACGCGATCCGCCACAAGCATTACGACCTGATTTTCATGGACTGCAACATGCCCGTGATGGACGGATTTGAAGCCAGCCGCGCGATCCGCCGCAGCGAGTTGCCCCAGCGGCAGACACCGATTGTTGCCATGACCGCCGCCGCCTTCGAGGGAGATCGGGAAAAATGTCTGGCGGCGGGAATGGACGACTACATCGCCAAACCCGTGCGGCCACAGGATCTCAAGCGGGTACTTGCGGACTGGCTGCCCGCAACCCGTCGCGCCCAACGCAAACCGTTGCCAGCCCTGGCTGACGGCTGACGGCTGACGGCTGACGGCTGACGGCTGACAATGCTGGCCGCCTGCCACGCACCCTGTTAACCGCTGGCGCCGATCAGTGGCCCACCGCGATCCGGCCGGTCACGAACCGATTCAGCCACTCTGGACCGTACTTGACCGCCTGCGCCTACAGCAGGGTTTGCAACCCCACCGGCCAATG
>CAYXVO010000429.1:0-3028 GCA_964467875.1 uncultured Pseudomonadales bacterium
AACAGCAGCGAGCGGACATGGGGCCGGCTACGTTTCGCCTGCATAGGGGGCCTTATAAGCCACTGCCTAACAGCAAGCGGGAATCCTTTCTGAAGCGCTACGGCAGGGTGCAGGTTCCCTTCCTTGTTGACCCCAATACTCACTCCGAAATTTTCGAGTCCGTGGATATCCTGCGGTATCTGAAGCGGACTTATGCTGCACGGTAATCCTTCCGCGCCAACGAAAAACCGGTGGCGATTGCATTAGAGGATTGCTATGCTGTATAAAAATACAGTAACCAGGAGCTTCCCATGGCTGTGGTGACCATTTATATGTCTGATCGCGATCCCAATGGCCCGACCTTCACCGACCGCAAGGCGGCCGATGAATACGACAAGATGCTGGAAATTGCCGAAGTCATTTCCGACTCCGTGCAGCATTGCATGAAGGATGTATCTGAGGAGCAGGCAGAAGAGTTTGGCCTGTTCATCGCCAAGAACAAGGACCTGTTCGCGAATATCCTGAAAGGCAAAACGGCTGAATTCGACAAAACTGAACTGCTCGCTCCGTCAGAGGCCATGGATGCCAAGTTAAGGGCGGTTAAGTAAGTGTTACACCCGGTGTCGTAGTAATTCGGTGTCGGAATCAGTTCTTGGACTGAATCCCACCGTGAGTCAGTTGCATCGGGTCGAGCAGTTTTTCCAGCTCGGCCCGGCTCATCTCTGTCATCTCTTCTGCCACATCAATCACATCCCGCCCGTTTTGATAAGCGGTCTTGGCGATGGCTGCTGCTTTTTCGTAACCAATAATCGGGTTTAACGCCGTCACCAGAATCGGGTTGCGGCGTAAGTGTGCCCGAAGCTGATCCTGCTGCAGATGAAACCCGCTAATGGCGTGATCCGCCAGCAGGCGGGTGCTCTGGCTGAGCAGATGAATGCTCTGCAGTAGGTTGTAGGCGATCAATGGCAGCATCACGTTCAATTGAAAATTGCCCGAGGCTCCTGCAACAGCAATGGTCTGGTCGTAGCCCATGATCTGTGCCGCCACCATGGCGACCGACTCAGGTATGACCGGATTTACTTTGCCGGGCATGATGCTGCTGCCGGGTTGGAGGGCGGGCAAGGCAATCTCGCCCAGACCCGCGATCGGTCCGCTATTCATCCAGCGTAAATCATTGGCGATTTTCATGAGGGCGACCGCCAGGGTGCGTAACTGCCCCGATACTTCGACGGCCGTATCCTGCGAGCCGAGGCTTTCGAAGAATGAGTGGTTGGGATGGAAGGTTATGCCCGTTATGGCGGAAAGGCGGGCAGCGATTTTAACGGCAAACTGGGGATGGCTGTTGATTCCGGTTCCCACCGCCGTGCCGCCCTGGGCAATGAGGCATAGGCGCTTGACGCTGTCCTGGATCCGCTCCTCGCTTTTGCGGATTTGGGCTGACCAGGCTTCCAGTTCCTGGTCGAGCCGAATTGGCATGGCGTCCATCAAATGGGTGCGGCCGGTCTTGACCACATCGGTAAATTCTCGGGCACGCTGATCGATCGTTGCTCGCAGGTGGCGTAATGCCGGTATCAGGCGGTGCTGGATCTGTTGGGCGGCACTGATATGAATCGCCGTGGGAATGACGTCATTGCTGCTTTGTCCGAGGTTTACGTGATCGTTGGCGTGAATGGTGCTTTGGCTAAAGCGCGAAGCCAAGTGAGCCAGGACTTCATTCACGTTCATATTGGTGCTGGTGCCGGAGCCGGTCTGAAACACGTCCACTGGAAACTGGTTGGCATACTGGCCGGTTAGAACGGCCTCGGTGGCTTGCACAATGGCGTCGGCCTGCTCCCGCTGGAGTAAACCGAGCTCTGCGTTTACCTGCGCCGCGCACTGCTTGATAAGGACCACGGCGCGGATGAAGGGAGGCGGAAGGCACCAGCCACTGACCGGGAAGTTCTGCAATGCACGTTGAGTCTGTGCACCCCAGAGCGCTGATTCCGGAATTTCTACAGGTCCGAGGCTGTCCACCTCGGTGCGCAGCCTGTTACTCGCGGCTGAAGCACTCGCGGCTGACTCGGTCGCAAATGACTCACTCGTAGATGGCTCGCTGCTAGATGACCGGTCGTCGGGATCGGCCGTGTGGTTGCTGCGGTGCTCTGTCGGCGTCTTGCTCATGGCGGACTCCCTGATGGCTGGCTACGGATACACAACAGGGTAGGCTGGTGGGTCTGGTGCGTCTACCGGGGCCTGGCTTTGATGCATCCGGAACACACGCGAGGTGGAGGATGGTTGGGAGACGGAAAAATTCAGCCGGCAGAAGAGATCAGAAGGCGGAGAGCATAAGAAGGTGGGGAGTGTCAGAAGGCAATAAAAGTCGGAATGTAGAAAATAAAGTGGGTGGCTCAAAGGCCACCCCAATTACAACAATGACTACGAGGAGAACAACAGGAGAAATGACAACGGCCAAATTCGGTGTGGATTCCCGCGTTTGAAAGAGAAGGGAGGTACTACTTGATCCTCCGCTTCAGCGGGATACTGCTTGCTTCCACAATTAAAAGTCTAAGCGTGATTCGCTGCCACGTCCGTTGCTTTACCGTAAAACGTCGTGAGGATTTGTAATCTTTGGCGATGGCTTGGTAAATCAGGGCAGGGCGATATGAAGCCGAGCTCGGCAAATCGGAGGCGAAGAGATGCAAGCTAAAGAGATACAAGCTAAAGAGATACAGGAAAGAAGAGGGGGGCACAGCGACGGAAAAAAACAAACGGATGGCTGCAAAACAGCCACCCCGTGCTTTAAAAGAGAAAAGCATGAAATGAAAGGTGTGGACTGAAATAGAGAGGCCAATCGGAACGGAAGAACAGCTTAATCTTCCGTCCCTGTCGGGCAGATACTACTCAATTCCACGAAACCAGAATATCTCATCTTTTGGCGCTGTTTCAGCAGGTGTTGCGTAATGCTTCGTTACTTAGAGCTGCTAATTGGTGGTCTTGTGTTTCGTCCGTAACGGTTTGTGCGATGCGCTGTCTGATTGTCAGAGCTCGTCTTGCTCCTGAGCCGCTTCCT
>CAYXVO010000430.1:0-3026 GCA_964467875.1 uncultured Pseudomonadales bacterium
TACCTGACCAGGACGCCCAAGCAGCGCAGCGCTCCAGCAAGCGAGGACAAGGACTGCTGCATGACGCCCTGGCGGCGAATGGAGTCGGCCAGCTCCTCGAGCGCGGCCGGGTCCATGTCGCGTCGCGGCTGATATTGGCCGCGCTGGACCAGCTCAACCGGCAGTTCGCGCAGCTCGCCGTCTTCCGAGGTGGAGCCCGCGTCCTTCTCCGGTCTGTTGTGCTGACTCAGGGAACCAGCCAACAGTGCGCCCAAGCCGCGCTCACCCAAACCTCGTTTCTTTGCCGCCATCTGTATTCTTGCCGTTTGCTCGATATGAAAGGTTCGCTACTGAACCATGCCTGTGCGCCGCTTCAGGCCTGTAGTCTATGCATGACTGTACGAATTAGACCTGCACGGATTGTACCTGTACGGATAATGCCTGCACGACAGCTGCCGCCAGTTAGACTTGCGCCACCGTGCCGGCTTTCGCCTTCTGGTCCCGGCGAATAATTTCGCCGGCCAGGGCCAGATACGCCTTTGCGCCCTTGGACGCACGGTCGTAGCGCAGCACAGGCATGCCGTGGCTCGGTGCCTCGGCCAGTCGTACGTTGCGCGGGATGACCGAACCATAAACCTTGTCCGGGAAATATTCCATCAATTGTTTGGAGACATCAATGGTCAGGCTGTTGCGGGGGTCGTACATGGTACGCAGCAGGCCTTCGATCTCCAGGCGAGGATTAATGGCTTCCCGGATCTGCTCCACCGTTCCCATCAAGGCGGCCAAGCCCTCGAGGGCGTAATACTCGCACTGCATGGGAATAATGACACTGTCGGCGCTGGAGAGGGCGTTGACGGTCAGCATGTTGAGCGACGGCGGGCAGTCGATGATGATGAAATCATAGCGGTCGCGCACTTCATTGAGAGCCAGACGCAGCCGGTGTTCACGCCCGATTTCATTGAGCAGTTCCACTTCCGCCGCCGTCAAATCGCTGTTGGCTGGCAGCAGGTCATAGCCCCCGCTTTCCGCGGGAACAATGGCATCCTGAATCTTGCCGCGCTTGGTCAAGACTTCGTAACAGGACAACTCCAGTGCATTTTTGTTGATTCCGCTGCCCATGGTGGCGTTGCCCTGGGGATCGAGGTCCACCAGCAGCACCTTGCGCTTGGTTGCGGCGAGGGAAGCCGCCAGATTGACGCACGTAGTGGTCTTACCCACACCGCCTTTCTGGTTGGTTACGGCAAAAATGCGTGCCATGGCTGGGTCTCTCCGCGTGATGACTGCAACCGGCCGGGACGGCTGCTGCAAGGGTGGTGCACTGTTTGTCGCTCTTGAGTTCAGATCGGAGTCTGTTCCTGAGTCCGTGCCATGATAAGCAAGTGACGCTGGCCCTCACAACCCGGAACGGTCAGCGCCTGATTACTTTCCAGGCGGAATCCATCCGGCAACTGGGTTAGCTCATCTTCCGGATAGAGCCCCTTCATCGCGTAAAGCCGGGTCTCGGGCCCCACCAGGTGCTGGGTCCAGTGCACAAAGTCCGCAATTGACGCAAAGGCCCGGGAAATAACACCGTCGGGATAGTCAGCCAATTGCACCTGCTCGATACGGGCTTGGCGCACGTCCACGTTAGGCAACTGCATTTCCAGCTTGCACTGGGTCAGAAAGCGGGTTTTCTTGCCGTTGCTGTCCACCAACAAAAACTGGCGTTGCGGATACAGGATGGCGAGGGGAATGCCAGGCAGGCCAGGACCTGTTCCCACGTCAACAAAGCGTTCGCCTTGAATGAACGGCGCAATACTCAGGCTGTCGAGCAAGTGGCGCGGCACCATCTCATGCATATCCCGCACCGCGGTCAGGTTATAGGCGCGGTTCCACTTGGCCAGCAGCCTGACGTACTGCACCAGCTGCTGCAGTTGCGTCGGCGTCGGTGCAAGACCCAGCGCTTGCGCACCTGCGGTTAATTCTATCTGGAGACTCTCATCCGTCATCAAAGGCGTTTATCCATCATCAAAGGCGTTTACCCGTCATCAAAGACTTTTATCCATCATCAAAAGACTTTCATCCGCCTCAGGCCGACTGCCGTTCCACCAGGGAACGCTTCTTCAGATAGATAAGCAACAACGACACCGCCGCCGGTGTCACGCCAGGAATCCGTGAAGCTTGCGCCAGGGTCTGGGGTCGCACATCTTTCAGCTTTTGTTTGATTTCATTAGACAGTCCGGCAATGCCATCAAAATCCAGATCTATCGGCAACACCATGTTTTCATGCTTGCGCAGGCGGTCGATCTCATCCTGCTGGCGATTAATATAGCCTTCGTACTTGACCTGGATCTCCACCTGCTCCGCCACCTGCGGATCAGTCACGCCCTGCCCGCCAATGTGTGCCACGTGCTGGTACTGGATTTCCGGCCGACGCAGCAGCTCGGCCAGATTATGTTCACGCTGCAAGGGGCTGCCCAGGTAGCCGTTGGCAATCTCGGCCGCCGCCGTGCCAGGATGAACCCAGGCCGTGGTCAGCCGTGCCCGTTCCTGTTCGATGGCTTCGCGCTTTTCACTGAATGCCGCCCAGCGTTCGTCGTCCACCAAGCCCAGGCTGCGACCGATCTCGGTCAGGCGCAGGTCGGCGTTGTCTTCCCGCAGAATCAGACGGTATTCCGCACGGCTGGTAAACATCCGGTACGGCTCGCGGGTACCCAGGGTGATCAGGTCGTCCACCATTACGCCGGTGTAGGCCTGCTCACGGCTTGGATACCAGGCTGCCTTGTCCTGGGCTCGCAGCGCGGCGTTGATGCCCGCCAGCAGCCCTTGGGCACCGGCTTCTTCATAGCCCGTCGTGCCGTTGATCTGGCCGGCGAAGTACAGCCCCTGGATGTACTTGGTTTCCAGACTGTGCTGCAAATCCTGGGGATTGAAATAATCGTATTCGATGGCATAGCCCGGCCGGATGATATGGGCGTTTTCCAAACCGGCAATGGATCGCACCGCCGCCAGCTGGATATCGAACGGCAGACTGGTGGAAATCCCGTTGGGATACAGCTCGTGGGTGG
>CAYXVO010000431.1:0-3009 GCA_964467875.1 uncultured Pseudomonadales bacterium
TGCTCAACGTCTCCTACGACCCGACCCGCGAGCTCTATCAGGAATACAACCCGAAGTTCGCGCAGTACTGGCAAGAGAAAACCGGTGAGAAAGTCACCATTCGCCAGTCTCACGGCGGCGCTGGCAAACAGGCACGTGCGGTGATCGACGGTCTGGCGGCGGACGTGGTCACCCTGGCACTGGCCTACGATATCGACGAAATCGCCAAACTGACCAAAAAGATTCCCGCTGACTGGCAAGACCGGCTGCCGCAAAACAGCTCACCCTATACATCCACGATCGTGTTCCTGGTACGCAAGGGAAATCCCAAGAACATCAAGGACTGGAGCGACCTGGTCCGCCAGGACATCCAAGTGATCACGCCCAATCCCAAAACATCCGGCGGCGCGCGCTGGAACTATCTGGCAGCCTGGGGTTATGCCCTGCAGCAGGAGCTGGGCGATCTGGCGCTGATCAAGGATCCCGCCGCCAAAGCCAAGGTTGATGCCGCTCAGGGCAAGGCGGCCGAGTTTGTCGGCAAGGTTTATAAGAACGTTCCCGTGCTGGACTCGGGCGCGCGTGGCTCCACCAATACCTTCGTCAAGCGTGGTATCGGCGATGTGCTGCTGGCTTGGGAAAACGAGGCCCTGCTCTCGCTCTATAAGCTGAAGGAAGGTGACTTCGACATCGTGGTGCCGTCACTCAGCATTCTGGCGGAACCGCCGGTCACGATTGTCGATGGCAATGCCAAGAAGCATGGTACCGAAAAGGTCGCCGCGGCCTATCTGGAGTACCTCTACTCCCCGGTTGGTCAGAAGCTGGCGGCCAAGAACTTCTACCGTCCACAGCACCCGGAACACGCGGACCCGAAGGATCTGGAACTCTTCCCGAAGGTACCTCTGTTCAAGCTGAACGATGTCTTTGGCAACTGGCAAAACGCCCAGGCGCACTTCAGCGATGGCGGCCAGTTCGACAAGATCTATCAGCCATAAGCCCATTGACCTGACTCCACAGACGAGAAGGCAGTTATGTCCTCCCCATCAAGATCAATCCTGCCGGGCTTTCGCCCGGCCTTGGGATATACCTTGTTTTACCTGGCGCTGGTTGTGCTCATCCGACTGTCAGCCCTGCTCTTGAGAACGCTCCAGCTCAGCTGGGGCGAGTTCTGGGCCATCGTGACCGAACCCCGCGTGGTGGCGGCCTTTAAGGTCAGCCTCTGGACGGCGCTAGTGGCCGCCGCCATCAATGTGGTGTTCGGCCTGACGATCGCCTGGGTACTGGTGCGCTATCCCTTTCGCGGCAAGAAGATTCTCGACGCCCTGGTGGATCTGCCATTCGCCCTGCCAACTGCGGTGGCGGGGATCGTGTTGACCGCCGTCTATGCCCCCAACGGCTGGATTGGCCAATGGCTCGAGCCACTCGGCATCAAATTGGTGTACGTGCCGGCCGGCATTGTCATTGCGTTGATATTCATCGGCCTACCCTTCGTGGTGCGCACGGTGGAGCCGATCCTGCAGGAGCTGGACCCGAGCATGGAAGAGGCCGCCGCGAGCCTTGGCGCCAGCCGCTGGGCCACGTTCATGCTGGTGATCTTTCCTAATATCCTGCCGGCCCTGCTGACTGGATTTGCCCTGGCGTTCGCGCGCGGGGTCGGCGAGTACGGCTCGGTGATCTTTATCGCCGGCAACATGCCGATGGTGTCGGAGATCGTGCCGCTGTTGATCCTGACCAAACTGGAACAGTACGACTACGCCGGAGCCACCGCCATTGCGCTGACCATGCTGGTGATTTCATTCCTGTTGCTGCTGTTGATCAACCTTCTGCAACTCTGGACACGCCGCCGGGCGGGTAAGGATCGGGTACGCGCATGACGACCGCAGTCATTGTTGAAGCCAAAGCCCTGAAAGAGCCGGTGTGGGTGCGCTATGTGCTGACCACCCTGGCCATCGGGATGCTCGGACTGTTCCTGATCCTGCCGCTGTTTGCCGTGTTGGCGGAGGCCCTGAGCCAGGGCGCGGGGGCCTATCTGGCCGCCCTGGACGATCCGGATACCCAGCATGCCATTTACCTCACCCTGCTGGTTGCCGCCATCGTGGTGCCACTCAACACCGTATTCGGTGTGGCAGCGGCCTGGGCCATCGCGCGTTTCCAGTTTCGCGGGCGCAGCTTCCTGATCAGCCTGATCGACCTGCCATTCTCGGTGTCTCCGGTGATCGCGGGCCTGATTTATGTGCTGGTGTTCGGCGCCCATGGGATCCTGGGCCCCTGGCTCGCGGACCACGGCATCCAGATCGTGTTCGCCGTGTCGGGCATCGTGCTCGCCACCATCTTCGTCACGTTCCCCTACGTAGCCCGCGAGCTCATCCCCCTCATGGAAGAGCAGGGCAACGAAGAGGAAGAGGCGGCCCTCGTCCTGGGCGCCAACGGGTTCCAGACCTTCTGGCGCGTCACCCTGCCCAACATCAAGTGGGGGCTCCTCTACGGCGTCATCCTGTGCAACGCCCGCGCCATGGGCGAATTCGGCGCCGTGTCGGTGGTGTCCGGCCACATCCGCGGCATGACCAACACGCTGCCGCTGCAGGTGGAGGTCCTCTACAACGAATACGAGTTCGTACCGGCCTTCGCCGCGGCATCGCTGCTCGCGTTTCTGGCCATCATTACCCTGATCGTCAAGAGCCTGTTGGAATGGCAGCAATCCAAGCAACGCCAAGCCACGGTCAACCCGTCTTCCTGAGGATTCCGCCATGAGTATTGAATTGGTTCAGATTCACAAGCAGTTCGGCAGTTTCACCGCCCTGAACAACATCAACCTGACGGTTCCGGAAGGCGAACTGGTGGCACTGCTGGGCCCGTCCGGCTGTGGCAAGACCACCCTGTTGCGGATCATTGCCGGCCTGGAACAGGCCGACACTGGAGAAGTCCGCTTTCACGGCCAGGACAAGACCCATGAGCACGTCAAGAATCGGGGCATTGGCTTTGTGTTCCAGCATTACGCCCTGTTCCGGCACATGACGGTGTTCGACAACGTGG
>CAYXVO010000432.1:0-2994 GCA_964467875.1 uncultured Pseudomonadales bacterium
TGATTCTGCTTGTCGTTCTTGCTCCAGAAGCCGTTGAACAGGTCAGTAAAGAGGGTTCAGCGTGTCCTGCATCGAGCGGGTGACCCGGTCCACCAGTTCGCGGATACGCTTGCCGGTATCGCCGGACTGATGGGACAACTGACGGACCTCCCCCGCCACCACGGCGAAGCCACGACCGGCATCTCCGGCGCGGGCAGCTTCGATGGAGGCATTCAGCGCGAGCAGATTGGTCTGGTCCGCGATGCGGGACACTTCCACGGCCATGGATTGCAGTTGCTGCACGTTGGTACTGGCCGCTTCAATCATTGCCAGGGTATGGGCTTTCTGCGCGTTCGCGTGGCGCAAGGACACAACGATGTTCTCGAGAATGTCACGGCTTTCGGCGAAGGTCTGTTGTACTTCGCTGTCCGCGCCCGTGCCGCCGGCTTGTTGAGAGGTGTGGACCGCACGGTCGAGGCGTTCAATCAGGGTTGAGAAGCGCTGCACCAGGTCCTGAATGGAGGTTTCGGTCTGGCCGTGAACCTCCTCCAGATGGCTGAGCCAAAGTGGCATCAATCCGTTGCAGGCTTCGTCCATACCCGTATGGGGGGCGGCCTGCTGGGCGGTGAGCGGATCAGTTTCGGCTGAGGTGTCGGTGGCCGCCGCGGTGTTAGCCGGGCTGTTTTGTTGCTGCCACAAACCCATCAGGCTTAACCCGACGAGTAAGCACAGCACCAGCGTCCAGTAGAGGCTGGAATCCGACGCCAGCCAATAACCAAGCGCCGCGAACGCAAGTGCGCCGCCGTAAAGTAACTTACTGAATATACTGGCTCTTTTCAGTTGCCATATGTTAATGGAGCGCATTCTTCGCGTCCTTGTGCCTGATGGAAAAGCAAAATGCCTCTATAGCCTAGTACAGATTCGAGAATCGGTTCAGAAACAGGCAGATAGACCATGAGTACTGCTGATTCAGCTGGTCAGGGGGGAGCCCGATCCGACGAACCGGGTCCACCCCTGTATCCGGTCACTCCTGTTTCAATTCCAGAGTCGTGTCCTGTAACAGCTTCAACTCGTCCCAGGACAGGATCCGAGGCAGATTGAGAATGATCAGAAAGCCCTGCTCCAGCTTGCCCATGGCCGCGATGAAGTCGGTACGAATGCCGGTGCCGAAGGTGGGTGGCGGCTCCAGGGCTTCCGCCGGAATCTCCAGCACCGCGTTGACGGCATCAACCACCATGCCCACCACCTGGCTGCTATCCTCCAGATCAATCTCGACAATGACGATGCAGGAGCGCTTGCCAATGGTGGAAGGATCCCGGCCAAAGCGGGCGTTGAGGTCGATCACGGGCACCACGGATCCGCGCAGGTTGATCACCCCCCGCAGGAATTTCGGCATCATGGGCACGGCCGTTAGCTGGCCGTACTCGATGATCTCCTTGATGTGCAGGATGCCGATGGCGTAGGCCTCCCCCCGCAACATGAACGACAGATACTGCTGCTGGTCCAGGTCAGGCCCGGTGGCCTGAGGGGCAGCGGCGACGACTAAATTGCTCATACATGTGCTCCCGCTCTAGAACCGTTCGAAATCGCCGGTGCCGCCAGCGCCGGCGTGGACCTGCCGGGATTCCGGCGTGGCATGGGATAAGCTTGGCTGATGGCTGGAGACAGCGCCCGAAACCCGCTGTTGTGCAGCGGATTTTCGCGTGTGGCTGCGCAGTTGAAAAAAGCCGATGGACTGCTGTAATTGCTCGGCTTGGCTGCTCATTTCCTCAGCGGTTGCCGCCAACTCCTCGGAGGAAGAGGCGTTCTGCTGGGTCGCCTGGTTAAGCTGGTTCATGGCGCCATTGATCTGGGAGGCGCCGTAGGACTGTTCCTTGCAAGCCGCCGCAATCTCCTGCACCAGATCCGAGGTTTTGCGGATGCTGGGCACCATGTTCTTCAACAATTCGCCGGCGCGAGTGGCGCGGGCCACGCTGTCGCTGGCCAACTGGCCAATCTCCAGGGCCGCCACCTGGCTGCGTTCGGCCAGCTTGCGCACTTCCGCCGCGACTACCGCGAAGCCCTTGCCGTGCTCACCGGCGCGAGCGGCTTCGATGGCGGCGTTCAAGGCCAGCAGGTTGGTCTGGTAGGCGATGTCATCAACGATGCCGATGCGATCGGCGATATTCTTCATCGCCTCCACGGTCTCCTGTACCGCCGCGCCGCCTTCCTCGGCTTCCTGGGCCGCCTTGGTGGCGAGGCCGTTGGTGACGGTGGCGTTTTCGCTGTTCTGGTTGATGGAGGCGGAGGACTGCTCCATGGTGGCGGAGGTTTCCTCAACACTGGCGGCCTGCTCGCTGGCGGCTTGGCTCAGGGACTGGGCGGTGGCACTGACCTCCTCGGAGGCACTTGAGAGATTGTCGGCGCCGCTGCGGACTTCGCTGATGATCTGCACCAGTTTTTCCACCATGGTCTGCATGGCGCGCTTGAGCTGGCCGATTTCGTCGTTACTGTCGACGGTTATTTGCACAGTCAGGTCGCCTTGCGCCAGGCGATTGGTCAGCTCCACGGATTCGGCGATCGGGCGCGTAATGCTGCGCGTGACCCAGAAGGCAATGCCGACCGCCAGGAACGCAGCGATGGCGGCCAGCCCAATCATGAAGGTGCGGGCGGCGCTATAGGATTCCGCGGCATGCTGAGCGCCTTGTTCCATGAGCCGTCCCTGAAATTCGATCAGGTCGTCGATTGCCTTGAAGTAAGCCGCTTGCTGCACTTGGAGTACAGAGGACAGAAAGGACAATGCCTCTTCCTGCTTGCCGTTGCGTACCATCTCAATAAAGGAATTCTGGGAGCCGATGTAGGTCGCGCGTGTATCCTCGATTGCCTTCAGCAGTTGCTTGCCTTCATTCAAATGAATCGTTTGCTGCAGCTTTGCCAGATTGTCGCCAATTTGCGCGCGGGCATCTTCGATAAGGCGAATTTCGTGGTTGATATTGTCCGGATCCGGTTCCAACAGCATGTCGCGTACAGCGCTGG
>CAYXVO010000433.1:0-2987 GCA_964467875.1 uncultured Pseudomonadales bacterium
GCGGGAGCGAATTCTTCAGGAGATCGAGCGGGTCTACCAGGAGAAAGAGACCGTGGTTGGCGCCGAGCCTCTGCGCAAGTTTGAGAAGCAGGTATTTCTGCAGGTTCTGGATACCCTGTGGAAGGAGCATCTGGCCAACATGGATCACCTGCGCCAAGGGATTCACCTGCGCGGCTATGCCCAGAAGAACCCCAAGCAGGAATACAAGCGCGAGGCATTTGAGCTGTTTCAAACCATGCTCGCTAGCATCAAGCATGACGTGATCCGAGTCATCAGTCATGTGCGCGTGCAGCGTCAGGAAGAGATCGAGGAAATGGAGCGCCAGCGTCGTGAAGCCCTGGAGCGGCAGTTGAAAACCGCCCAGGCGCAGCACGAGGAACACTCAGGTCTTGCGCCCGAGGCGGATCAAGAGGCGGCTGGCATGGAACAAGCGCAGCCGTTCGTGCGCGAGGGTGTCAAGATCGGCCGGAATGATCCTTGTCCCTGTGGCTCGGGCAAGAAGTACAAGCAGTGCCATGGGCGGATCGAGTAAAACGTCCGTGCTGCTTCGCGGCTGCTGCATGAGCGGTCGCTCAATGAAAACGCGGGCACAGGATTTTTGCGGATAGACGGGTGAGGGCTGACCTTCACCATAAAATGTGGGGCGGGGCGGTCGATTCAATGAGTCGGCGGCCACCGCTCCATTTGCGTTTAAAGACCTGAATAGAAAATTTCTTGAACGAAGGGGAGAGCGGCGGTCATGGCGGTCGGATTGGCACCTTTGCCTGAATTTCATGGGATTAACGGGGTTCGGATTGGCGTGGCCAGTGCGGGTGTCAAGCGGCCGGGTAAGCGCGATAATGTGTTGTTCGAGTTGGAGGAAGGGACTCAAACAGCGGGTGTGTTCACGAAAAATGCGTTCTGTGCGGCACCGGTGGTGCTGGCCAAGGCGAGCCTTTCGGCAGCCCGTCCACGCTACTTGTTGATCAATACCGGGAATGCCAATGCGGGCACGGGCGAAGCTGGCATGATCCGGCCGAATATGGCCACCATGCTGGCCTACGTGGCGACGGATGCCAGCATTGAGCCTGGCTTGCTGCAGTGCCTGGTGCGCGACAGGGCGAACGCCTCCTTTAACCGCATCACCATTGACGGCGATACCTCCACGAATGATGCCTGCCTACTGATCGCAACGGGTAAGAGTGCCGCGCCCGCCTTCAGCCAGGACAACGAGGCGCTTTGGGCGCCGAGCTACACCGAAGAGCTAGGGCTGGCGGAAATGAACAAGGAGGAAATCTGTGTTCGGGTGGAATTGAACCGGGGCGATGTCTCGGAAGAGATCTGGACGACGGACTCGTCTCACGAGTACGTGCGGATCAATGCCGAATACCGGACCTGAGGCCAGTTCATGAGTCAGGTGGTCCATGTTGCGGCGGCCGTTATCCGGCGCGCGGATAATGCCATTTTGATCGCACGCCGGCCAGACCGGGTGCATCAGGGTGGCCTGTGGGAGTTCCCCGGCGGTAAGGTCGAAGCCGGTGAAACCGTCCAGATGGCGCTGGTGCGTGAGCTGTTTGAGGAGTTGGGAATACAGGTCCGCGCCGATTCGGCACGAAATTGGCCGCTGATCCAGGTGTCTCACGACTATGGGGACAAACGGGTTTTTCTCGATGTCTGGGAGGTGGCCGACTTCACCCGTGAGCCGGTTGGCCGGGAGGGGCAGCCTGTGCAGTGGGTGATGCCCGAGGCACTGGCCGACCATGAGTTTCCGGCTGCCAACTGGCCTATCGTTCAGGCGGCCCGGCTTCCGTCGCGGTATCTCATTACAGGAGATTTCGATTCCCTGGAGGAATTCGAGCACCATCTTGAGGCAGCGCTGGCCGGTGGCATCAATATGGTGCAATTGCGCTTGAAACCGATGCCGGACGCGCTGCGGTCGCAGATCGCGGATCGTGCCCTGGCGCGCTGCCGGAGCTGGGGCGCGCGCTTGCTGCTGAAGGGCGACGCAGAGCTGGTACAAAGGTTGCAGGCGGATGGTCTGCATCTCACCAGTGATGAGCTCATGGCATTGCGGGAACGTCCCCTGCCGAATTCATTCTGGATCGCGGCATCCTGCCATAATCCCCAACAGTTGGCTCAGGCACAACGGCTGGGCGTGGATTTCGTGGTGCTGTCGCCTGTCCAGCCAACGCCCTCCCATCCGGACGCGCCGGCCTTGGGATGGGCGGACTTTGCATCCTGGGTGCGAGACATCAAACTACCGGTCTACGCGCTGGGCGGAGTGGGTGAGAGCGATCTTGCCCTGGCACGAAAGTGCGGTGCTCAGGGCGTGGCGGCAATCCGGGCCTGGTGGGGACGTTAACGGGACTGCCAGTAGAGGTCCGACCACGGTTATCGAGAGGCCATGACGATGAAGTTGACCCATCTTGACGAGCAGGGCGCCGCCAACATGGTGGATGTGTCGGGCAAGGCTGTGACCACCCGGGAGGCGCGTGCCGAGGCCTACCTCATGCTGCAGCCCGAGACCCTGCAACTGATCCTGGACGGCAAGCACAAGAAAGGCGATGTGTTCGCCGTCGCCCGCATCGCGGGGATTCAGGCGGCCAAGAAGTGTGGTGATCTGATTCCCCTGTGTCATCCCCTGATGTTGACGGCCATTAAAGTCGAAATCGAACCGCAACCGGAGCAGAGTCGGATCCGTATCACAACGCTCTGTCGGCTGGATGGCAAGACTGGCGTTGAGATGGAAGCACTGACAGCGGCCAGTGTCGCCGCGTTGACCCTGTACGACATGTGTAAGGCCGTCGACCGCGGTATGGTGGTGACCGGCGTGCGCGTGCTGGAGAAACATGGCGGTCAAGGCGGCAGCTGGTTGGCGGACATCGCGGCGGGAGAACATCATGATTAAGGTCATGTATTTTGCGCGGTTGCGTGAGCAGATGGGGCGTGATCAGGTGCCCGTTGTCTGGCAGGCGTCCCTGCAGACCCTGGATGATGTCCGTTGTCAG
>CAYXVO010000434.1:0-2986 GCA_964467875.1 uncultured Pseudomonadales bacterium
GCGGCGCCGCCGCGCCCCCCGGCGCGAAGGTGTAATGGCCATCCAGCGTAAAGTCATAGGCCGGAAACAATCCCAGCGCAAGCAGCAACTCGCTGCCCCCTTGCAACCCTGTGTCGTCATCGGCTGGTCGGGCATAGTCACCCACCGACAAACCCTTGATCCGATAGCTACCCTGCACATCCTTGAAGCCGATACGAAGACCGTCGAATGCATCCGCGGTCTCTCCCTCTCGCGTAACGTCCAGGGTTACTGTCCCCGAACCATAGGAGCTCAATTCCTGGATGTAGACCGATAACGGACGGGCCGACGCCACACCTGGCACATACTCGTCTTCATAGCGCAAGGTCGCATCAACGAGGCTCCATTCAGAGGCGATACTGATCCCTGTTTGGGTTTCGTCCTCATGCCCCTGAACCAAAAACCGGTTGCTGTATAAGCGATCACCAACCTGCTGATCGGCGAATCTGAAATCGAGATCGACCCGACCAAAACTGCCCGTTTCACGAAGCCAAGTGCCCGTGCTTTGATCAAGCCGGAGACGCGGCGCCCGAATCTCATCGATTTGAAGCCGCCCGGCGAGCTCATCAAATCCCAACAGAAGCCCCAGACGCCCGTTGTCTCCCTGCGCCACATCCAGCGTCAGATTGGTAAGATCAAATCTCCCTGACATGCCGACCAGCCCCAGTTCATGTCCCTGGCCGCTGCCATCGCCCAAACCATCCCGATAATAAAAGTTACCGTTATGGAGCACGTGCTGCATATCCAGGTTGATGCCGGAACTACCAACACGACCACCACCACTGATCTGCATATTGGTCGTCGTATGGGAGTCACCGCGAATACTACCGTAGCTCGCCAGGTTAACGACCGAACCATCACGGCTAATACCGCCAAACACATTATCATTATTGCTGTAGCGTATCGCGCCTACGCTGTAGGTCGTGCGGGCATCACCGATACCCAAATGAATAAAAGGCATGCCTTGCGCATCATCCGGGTCAGCCGCGATCGACAAAATCATATCGCGGATTTCCGCCGTCGCATTGACATCATCCAGAATGAACTCGTTACCGCCGTCGCGGTATACCAATCGCCCATTACTCAGCTGAGTGCTCAGGTTAAAACGCAGGCCCATACCTTCGTAGGCCTCAGTATAAAGAGTTCCACTCTGGCTAAAATCATAAATGACACTGCCCAGACTACGATTTGCATTGTCGGAAAAGGTGATGCCACCAATGACAAGGCGTGTCTCACTCAGGTCGAAGTCAGTGACGATGCCCCCAGTATCGGTGACATCCAGATGATATTCGTGAGTAGCCTGACCTTCGGGGTTGCCTATCGCCGAAATCGTGAGATCCCGCAGGCTCATTCCATTGCCATCGTCGAAATAGGAAACGGCATCAATGCTCAAATTGATCGCAGCTTCCAGCACCAGGCCACTTTGTCCGCTGACACTGGACAACTCCCCATCACCCAGTGCAGTCATTTCTGCACAGACAGGACTCGCAGCGCCAACTGACAATAAACAA
Organism: uncultured Pseudomonadales bacterium; assembly: GCA_964467875.1. Taxonomy (GTDB): domain Bacteria; phylum Pseudomonadota; class Gammaproteobacteria; order Pseudomonadales; family Oleiphilaceae; genus JAEZAA01. The sequence continues at coordinate 1,530 of CAYXVO010000434.1, forward strand.
ATCCAACGTAGGGATTGCATAGGCGTGACTCCGTTTCCTGCTTATGGGTTGCCAGTTGGGAAAACCAGCAGATTACCCTGCATGGTTACATCCCCTTGCAACTGCAAGTCAAAGAAATTGGTTTGGCGAAACATTTCACTGGGATCGTTCGGAACATCCGGCGCGTATTCCGCACTGGCGTAGTTCGCCGTGCCGAACGCTAAGCGGACATCACGCATTGTCACCTTTTCTGGCAAGCCGATTTCCAGCACGTCACCGTTAAATTTTTCGCCGTCGCCACCGAATCCTGAGTTAATGGTACGCGACTGCAGCGTTAACCCCTGGAATGAGAAGGAGCCCCGGATATCATCGAGCACAAACCAGCCACCATCCTCACGCGGCTTCATTGTTACTCGCCCACCGCATCCGCTCCCGTCCTCCTGACAGACCCATAGCGGACCGCCATTCTCGTTGATCGAGACGTCACCCGACAGGTAAATACCTGCCTGGCCGGACACGTCAGCCAGATCCGCGTCAGTCACCTCTTGCAATTCGGCAGACGCCAATGAAGCGCTCAGCAGCAATGGCATTAATATCCAAGGTGTGTAATTCATCCGCTGCTCCTGACTTGACCTGTGTCGACCTGGCCATGATGCCCGATTCTGGGAATAACAACTCAACCCTCGCCGGTGGTTCAGCGGGCCAAGTCGTGGGTCGTGATATCCAAATACTGAATCAGCATGCCCTGAATACTTGAGGATCCGAAATCCCGGGCTCCACCTGGATCAGTGAATTCCAGATTGCCTATGTACAGGTTACTGCGGTATTCGGGGTTCTCGTAGTAATCCTTAAAAAACTCCACGGCACCTGGATCTGTCGGCGCATCGCCATTCCAGCCAAGAGCGGTGGCTATCTCGGAGGAACTGCCCACCGATGCAAAGCCCGCATCAATGGCTGCCTCGCGGATGCTCTTGATTTCGAGTCGGAGGTAACCCTCCTTGCCAGCCAAGTCGACAGGGTTTGCCTGTACGTCACTGGCAGAGATCACGTCGAATGTCATTGGCTGAAGCGAGTTTCCCAAAGCAAGCTCCAGCTCAAAATTGTGGAGCTTTATCGCTTTCTGGCATGAGTCCGCACCGTCCATGCAGGCTGTAACACTGACTTCCGGGCTGTACAAATTAAGTTTGAACTCGCCAACAAGGCGATTATCCTCGCCCCACAGGCGCAAGCGGACCATCAGCATCCTCAAGATCCAGCGCCCCAAGGGAACCAGCCCAAGCGCCAACAGCCAGGCAAAGGCGAACACCAGGCGGGAGTAGCTTTCAGCCGTGCGTGCCCAAAAGGTATAGCCGGTAACGAGCAAGAACACGGCGCTGGTGGTGACCACCAGTCGGCGCAGCTCCTCCACCGGGCTTAGCCCCACAGCCGGGTACAGCCCGCGCAGGGCAAAGGCCCCCATAAACACGCCGATCATCGGC
>CAYXVO010000435.1:0-1860 GCA_964467875.1 uncultured Pseudomonadales bacterium
CGAAGGCCTGAAGGCGGTTGCCGCCGGCATGAACCCGATGGACCTCAAGCGCGGTATCGACAAAGCGCTGACCGTTGCCGTTGAAGACATCAAAAAGCTGTCTCGTCCTTGCAGCGACTTCCGTGCGATTGCCCAGGTAGGCACCATCTCCGCCAACAGCGACGAGCGCATCGGCGCCCTGATTGCCGAGGCCATGGAAAAAGTTGGTAAGGAAGGCGTCATCACCGTTGAAGAAGGCAGCGGCTTTGAAGACGAGCTGGACGTGGTAGAAGGTATGCAATTCGACCGCGGCTACCTGTCTCCGTACTTCATCAACAGCCAGGAAACCATGTCCGCTGAGTTGGAAAATCCCTTCGTCCTGCTGGTGGACAAGAAGATCTCCAACATCCGCGAAATGCTGCCGGTTCTGGAGGCTACTGCCAAGGCTTCCAAGCCCCTGCTGATCATCGCGGAAGACGTGGAAGGCGAGGCTCTGGCGACGCTGGTCGTCAACAACATGCGCGGCATCGTCAAAGTTGCTGCGGTGAAGGCGCCGGGCTTCGGCGACCGTCGCAAGGCGATGCTGCAGGATATCGCTATTCTGACCGGTGGCACCGTGATCTCCGAAGAGGTTGGCCTGACCCTGGAAAATGCGACCCTGGACGATCTGGGTAGCGCCAAGCGCGTGGTGATCACCAAGGAAAACAGCACCATCATCGATGGCGCTGGTGCACAGACCGACATTCAGGCGCGTGTGGGCCAGGTTCGTAAGCAGATCGAGGAAACCTCTTCTGACTACGACCGTGAGAAGCTGCAAGAGCGCGTGGCCAAGCTGGCTGGCGGTGTTGCCGTGATCTAGGTCGGTGCGGCCACTGAGGTTGAAATGAAAGAGAAGAAGGCTCGTGTGGACGATGCTCTGCATGCGACTCGCGCGGCTGTTGAAGAAGGTATCGTACCTGGCGGTGGCGTAGCTCTGATTCGCGCACTGCAGGCGATTACCGATCTCAAAGGCGATAACGAAGATCAGACCGTAGGTGTCAACCTGCTCCGTCGTGCCATGGAAGCACCCCTGCGTCAGATCGTAACCAACGCCGGTGGCGAAGCCTCTGTGGTGGTCGACAAGGTTAAGCAGGGTACCGACAGCTATGGCTATAACGCAGCCAACGGCACCTATGGCGATATGCTGGAAATGGGTATCCTGGATCCGGCCAAGGTGACTCGTACTGCTCTGCAGTCCGCTGCATCTGTTGCTGGTCTGATGATCACCACGGAATGCATGATCTCCGAGCATGTTGATGAAAATGCCAAGGCGGCAATGCCTGCCGGCGGCATGCCCGGCATGGACATGATGTAATTACATCTGTCTAGCCTCTGCAAGAAAGCCCCGTTTTTACGGGGCTTTTTTTGTGAGTCGGCGCAAGACTTTCCATGGCGCTTCCTTGAAACAGGTAAAAGTATCGTCCATAGTCTCTTGATAGAATAATTACTTCCGCGTCCCTGGCGCACTCACTGGGTAACAGTGCCAACACCGTGTTTAAAAGAATCATTGGTTATAGCTTTCTCGCGCTTTTTGCCTATGTCTCGTTTCTGGTGGTCGAGCTGCCGGCGGATGTCGTCTGGCGTTATCTTCAACCTCACGTTCCACTGGACCAGGTAGCAGTGCGAATTTCCGGCGTCCAGGGCACCCTGTGGAATGGGGCTGGCCGCGTGGACTACCAAGGTCGGCAAGGGCGCCTTGAGTGGCGCTTGCAACCCTGGCGGCAACTGGTCGGCGGTTCGCCCGTTCAGTTGACGGCGGAGACGCCAGATGGGCAGCTGGCCCTGCAGCTTTCCATAGCTTGGAGTGGCGCCGTCGGAGTCGATGCACAGGGGCATCTAGGG
>CAYXVO010000435.1:1870-2973 GCA_964467875.1 uncultured Pseudomonadales bacterium
TGGACGGCGATATCCGAATCGAATCACTCAAGCTGTCGCTGGATCCTGAACAAGGGCGAGTGCTTGATGCTCAGGGCGTTCTGAAGTGGAGCGGTGGCACTGTGGCATATCCGATGGGGCCAGTGGTTCAAAAGCAGAAGATGGACGGATTGATCGGTCTGCTGAGTATGCGGGGGGAAGACGTTGTGCTGGACGTGAAGGACAGTCCTTCCCAATTGGGCGTGGCGGAGATTCTTTTACAGCCGGATGGTGTTGCCAAGGTTGCCGTACGTCGCAAGCTACTGGATCTGGCGGGTGCACCTTGGGCACCAAACTCCAATCCCCAGGATGTGGTGTTTCGGGTCCAACAGAAAATCTTGTGACCTGTGACCGCAGTTTGGGTGTCTAAAAGCCAGAAGCGATCACGGAATCCTACTGTAACAGAGGGTAAGCTAGTGCCTAGTGATATGACGGGTTGTAGCGTAAAACTGGGTAATGCATCCCGGATTGCCAGTTCACCGAGGTGGCTGTTAGCGTGAATTTGAATGCGTTTAGCAAGCCGTTGCAGCACTTGCTGGCTATCGTGCTGATAATTATGATGGCTCAGTCTTTAGCCCAGCTGACCTGGTTGCCTTTTCGCCAGTGGCAGCCAGATGTGCCGGGTACGCTGACCAAGGCAACATCGGGCCAGGGCCAGATGATCGAAATTGCTGCGCTGGCCACCGGCAATTTGTTCGGCCGGCAGGAAGATGCTGGGGCTAAGTCACAGGTGCTGAGCCAGGTTGATGCGCCGCAAACGAAATTACAGCTACTGCTGGAAGGCGTATTCATCGCCGATCGCGACAAGGACTCGGGTGCGATCATTTCCCAGCGGGGCAAGGAAGGAGAATTTTATTTGGCCGGTCAGCGGCTACCAGGTGGCGCAGAGCTGGTAGGGGTGTTTTCTGATCGAGTGGTGTTGCGGCGCCAGGGCCAGTTAGAAACACTTTCGTTTGATGATGTCTCGGCGGCGCGGGAAACCGTGAAAGCGGTGGAGCAGCCCAAAGTGCAGTCCCCCGAGGAGTTCGTGGCGCTGGCACAGCAGCGATTGAGCGAGAATCCGGACACGGCCCTGGCGTCAGTGG
>CAYXVO010000436.1:0-2965 GCA_964467875.1 uncultured Pseudomonadales bacterium
TTGGCTGTTCCAACCGGAAGAGCTTACGGGCAAACTCATCCACCCCCTGGGCTTGCTGCGCTGGCTGCATAGAAATCCGTTCTTCGTGCAAAAATGGCGACATTTTGGGGAGGTCGGACGGAGCATTCGATGCCGCCACAGGGACATCCGAGGGATAAGGACTGCTATGGACAATGCCATTGATATCAGTCCAGACGTAAAAAGGCGCACCGTCGGACTCGCGGATAAACCCTTTACGCTGCAACTCGGCCGCGTCGACATAACGATCAATCGAGTAATCTTCTTGCTCGGGAATCGCCTTTAGAGACGATGGAGTGGAACCTGGGACAGGCTTTTTGGATGGAGTGCCATCAACGCTGGATCTGTCGTCAATGCTGGATCTGTCGTCAATGCTGGAAGTGTCTTCATGACTCGAAGACTGTGGGTGAGCACCCTCACCGGCCAATCCCGACCGCTCCGGTGCTTCTCCGACATTCGTTGGCCGCCGGGCGGGTTGCCCTTGCTGCTCAGCAAACCGAAGCAGCTCATTTTCCGGCTCTTGAATTGGAGAATGTCGCAACACACCGTTTTCATCGACCCAGGTAAAATACCGTTCGGTCCCACTCTGATCAGATGTTACGGCGCAGCCGACCAGGGAGATCAATAGCGCTAAAACAAAGGCAAAACTATGGTTACGACGCATTCGTGTCATTTAAAACTTGGTTCTGAAGGTAATACCCCCAATGACTGCCCGTAACTTGGTGTTCACATCAAGGCCTGCATAGGGGTTGTAAATAATATTCTGGATGTCTTCACAGTTTAGGTTACAACTGGTGCCTGCCGGGATTTTCTCGAATGATCGCAGGTAACTCAGACTCAGATCGATCTCGGTATCGCGATCCCAGCGATAGCCCAAGCCGACGCTATAGAGGTTTGCACCACCAAAGGGCGCCAATGTGTCCCGACGCTCATCGGGGATAACCGAATCCCGGATTTCCACTCCCGCGCGTAGATCCAGACGACTGGTTGCATGGATTTCGAAGCCGAGCGCCAGGTTCCATTGGTCCTTGTAATCCAGGGTTACGCGCATGGAGTTTGGTGTGGCACCATTCGGCGACAACAAACGCGCCGCGCCCAGGAATTCCAGGTTACGGTCAAAGTTCATGAGGAACTCATCCCACACGCTGTAGTCGGTCCAGCCTGCATCCAGGTTCATCGTCAGCATCGGATGGATCTTAACGCTGATACCCGTCTGAAAGTGTTGAGGGTAACGAAGATCCATGGACAGGTTACCCGCTTCCCGCGGAACCCCCGTGGGCAGACCCAGAATCGCGCCTGTCACCGAGCCAATAATCGAACCCGAAAAACTCTGCCAGAACCCGGCCCAATCGTCGGTATAGGCAAGCGCATACTTGCCCTTGAGCTTCATCTTGCCTTCGCTGGTATAGCTAGCGCCCCAGGAAAACCACTCCGTCGGTTCCCACAGCACGCCGATGTTATAGGTTGGAGACAGCGTTTCCTGAAGCTCGATACTCAAACCGCCCACATCATCCCAAGGCCCGATATTGCCGCCGCAAAACCCAAGAAATGGCGCCAGGGGCTCTTCACCGGAGTCACAATTCATTGCATCCTGCAGGGTCTCGGCCACACCCAGCAACATGTTCGGAGCCCGTGTATAGGTGTCCAAGGCGATGGCATGGTAGGAAAAGTTGATGCCTGCACCGACCGACCAGTCTTCATTAATCTTATAACCGAATGTCGGCGACAGATAGGTGACCCGCTCCATGGCCACGGCCTTCGCCCAATAGCGCCCCGGGTCCTTAAAGTGCCGGTAGTAACCCGCGGCCTGCGGAATAAAGAAGGCATTCGCGAACGTAAATTTTGATCCTGGTGGATTATAGCTAATGCCGCCAGACGGCAGCACACCGGACAGATCGTCCGGCAACTTCTGAAGCCCCCAGCCCGGAATGTAAATGGCGAGCTGTCGGGTCGTACTGTGGTGTCCCACCACTGGGTCGTTCTCCACCCCATCAATGGCGAAAACGTTATAACCCTCGGGTGCGTTGAACTTGGCGCCGATTTCCAGGGACACAGCAAGCATCGTCACGGACAACTGGCGACCGTCAAGCTTGGTGAGTCCGGCGGGATTGTAATGAATGGAATTGATACCAGGTGGATCCGCAGTCACTGCGTTTCCGAGCGAGAGGGCCTTGGTATCGATCGCAAGGTTCTGCGTCAACTGCGCATTCACGCCGCTGGCCATGGATACCGCCATCAGCCCGAAACAAGCACGCTTTAGGAAGCGATCCAATGACCTGTTGTTAATCCTGCTCTGACAACCCATGGTACCCTACGCCTAATCCAAAAATTCGTCTTATTCCGCTAGACCATCGAAGTTAATTGGCATCGAGATACCTATCAGAACGTCCGGGGAATCCTCCGTCAGACCAAAACCAACACTCGTGTTAACGATTTTTTTGTCACTCACGCGCACGCCAAGCGCAAAGTTAACTAAAGCACTTAGCTGATCCTCAATAATCGCCTCGTCGCCATTGGTAAACGTCAGGGACGATTCATCACTGAAGCTGACTTGTGCCGACATGCTCAATGAAACGTCATAGGACAATGAATAGGCGAATCCACCGGATAGCGATATTGAGCTACCGGGGTCAATCCGATCCAGAACGCGTGCTCCCCGAACCTGGTTCAGACCATCTTCAGGACGGTTATAACTGAAGCTCAGGGAGCTGAAGATGACCACTGGGTCGAGAACTTTGGAAAAACTTCCGCCAGCGGAAATAGAGTAATAACCACTTCCGGTGGAGAGCTGACGTCCCACATCAATTTCGTAAGGACTGGTGCCCGTGACCGTGCTCAGGGATCCGAACAATGTCGTACTCATTTTGCCCGGCACATAGGCAAAGGGTTGCCAACGCAGCGTGAAGCTAACGTCACCAATATCCGTATTATCCAAATCGTCCTGTGT
>CAYXVO010000437.1:0-2956 GCA_964467875.1 uncultured Pseudomonadales bacterium
ATCAACGGCAGTGCGCGGAATCGTCCATGGCATTCGTTCCGGATCAGTTTCAGCCCCTCATCGCCGAACGTTTGTTTCGTCAGGTTCACTGGCTGCATCTGCTGGCACTGGTGCCGCTGTTGCTTATCCTGATGTTGCTGCATGAGCAGGTGACGGAAGCCTGGCTGCTGCCCTGGGGCGCGACCATGCTGGTGCTGGAGCTGGCACTGACGGCCGTGGCCCAGATCTATCTGTGGCAGCCCCTTCGGTTCGGCCCGACGGTTATGCTGCGCCTCTACCTGGTGTTGCACCTGCTGATCTGCTTCTGCTGGATGCTGCCGGTGATGCTGGCGTCCGACGCCCTGACGCTTTGGCAATTGGTGACGGTGACGGTGACGTTGTTTGCAATAGCCGCCGGTGCGTTGAACACCTTGTCCTGGTATTGGCCGGCTTATGTTCTGGGCAATGTCTGCATGTTGCTGCCGCTGGCAGGCGCGCTGCTGATATTCGACGGCACGTTGCTCCAGGGCCTGAGCGGTCTGTCCCTGGTCCTGCTGGTGATGCTGGCCCTGATCTCCTGGCGAGAATATCGCGAGCGACTGGAGCTGCTGGGCATGGAGCTGGCGAATGCGCGGATGGGCACCAACCTGCAGCGCCAGGACCGTGAGCTGATCAGCGTCAAGCAGCTGTTGCGCAGCCTGCAGGAGACAGACTCCCTGACCGGCCTGATGGCGCTGGACAAATGGAAGGCCCGCTTCAATGAACAGACGGTCAATGCACCGACCCTGGCGGTGTGTTTTGCGGATTTACGCCACTTTCGCAAGGTGAACCAGCGCTGGGGAGCGGCGGTGGGTGATCAGGTGATACAGGCCCTGAGTGAGCGTTTGGTCACGGCCGTTGGTCACGACAATGTCAGCCACGTATCGGCGGATGAGTTTGTGTTCTGGCTGCCGCTGGAGGATCCGGCGCTGGCCTCTGAACTGGCCCAGCGCATTGTGCGCTACCTGAATATGCCCATGGTGCTGACGCCGGAAGTGGGGGCGATGGTGCCAGAGGCGGTGATCGGCGTGGCCCTGTATCCGCAGCACAGCCGCGATGTGGAGGTCCTGGTGGAATACGCCGGCCTCGCCAACCACCACTGCAAGAGCGCCGGTCTGCACCGGTCCGACTACCTGTTCGATCCGGAACTGGCCGCAAGTACCCATTACCATATCGATATCGAAATGGCGCTGAGATGGGCTCTCAAGGCCGGCGAACTGGAGTTGGTGTTTCAGCCGCAGGTGTCGATCGACGGCCGTCGTGTGGTGGGTGCCGAAGCCTTGTTGCGCTGGCATAACCGGGTGTTGGGGCCGGTGTCGCCGGAGGACTTCATTCCCGTGGCCGAGCGCCTGGGCCTGATTCTCGAGATTGGTGAATGGGTCCTGGAGCAGGCCTGCGCAACCCTGGCGGAGTGGCAGGCACAGTTTGGTGACCGTCTGCATCTGGCGGTCAACGTCTCAGCGGTGCAACTGGTATCGGGCAATGTGGCGGAACAGATTGCCGGTTGTATCAAGCGCCACGGTCTGTATGCGGGTGGATTGCATGTGGAGGTGACCGAAAGCGCCATCATGGCCAACCCGGATGCCGCCATTGAGGCCATCCGGCAACTGCGGGCGCTGGGTGTGGCCATTGCCCTGGACGATTTTGGCACCGGCTACTCCTCGTTGAGTTATTTCCGGACGCTGGAGATCGACTACCTCAAGCTGGACCAGAGTTTCATTCGCAACGTCCAGTCCAGCAGCAAGGACTATGCGATTGTCGAAGCGGTGATTTACATGGCAAAAGCCTGTGCATTGCAGGTGGTCGCCGAAGGGATCGAAACCGAGGAGGTTCGACGCCTATTGGCGACACTTGGTTGCGACCTGGGGCAGGGTTGGCTGTTTGGCCGGCCCATGCAGAAATCGGCGGTGGTCCAGTTCTTTCGCCAGTTCCCGGTACCCTCAGCGTCGCCACTGCCGAGCTGAGTCCGTCATTTTTGTTGAAGGCCGGTTCTATTACGTCGGTAGGCAGCAAGCGACAGGAAGCCAATAATAGTAAAAAGAAGAAGAGAAAAATGAGTCAACCGCGAACATCGTCGAATATGGAATTTTGACGGCTGTGGCAGCTGTAATGGCAACTCACCCTGAGGCTTGGATGAAGGAAACGCTAGGCCATGGACACACTCAAAAAGCTCAGTAGCAAGCAATTACAGGACGAGCTGGAGGCCCTGCAGAGAGGGCTGGCACAACAGCAGAATCCTGATCCACAGGCGCGTCTGCAGCAGGAAATGCAAATCTACCGCATTGAGCTGGAGATGCATCACCGCGAGTTGAGGTTGTCCCAGCAACGCCTGGAGCTCGCCCACGACCGTTACCTGGAGCTCTATGATTTTGCGCCGGTGGGCTATCTCACCTTCAATCGCGACGGTGCCGTGGTTGAAGCCAATCTGGAGTTGGCGCGGCTGCTGGGCCTCGAACGCGAGCAGATCGTCGGCATGGCGTTTAGTAGTTGGCTGGATCTCCATAATGCCCAGCTGTTTCAGGCCCATCTTGAGGCCGTGTTCGAGTTCTCCGGCAAACATACTGCTGAGCTTGGTTTGCAAACACCGGGAGGGCGCCGGGAGGTGCACCTGATCAGCGAGGCCGTGGGCATTAAGCTGGCCGGTGCCGGCTATTGCCGCAGTTCATTGCTGGACCTGAGTCGACAAAAGCAGACGGAGCGGGCGCTGGATCTCGCACGGCGGGAGCTGGATATCCGGGTGCGGGAGCGGACGGCGGAGCTGATGGCGGCCAATCGCGCGCTGCGGGCTGAGATCGAGCGGCGAGACCGGGCGGAATACGGGCTGACGGCGGGCAGTGAATAATTTTGAAAGACACGCGTTGTGTGCCGTTGTGCCGACAGGTTCTGACCTGGGGCGTCGGATAAACATGACAGCTGATCCCGTTGTGTCCGCTAGCCT
>CAYXVO010000438.1:0-2955 GCA_964467875.1 uncultured Pseudomonadales bacterium
AGCCGCCCTGACGCTCCGTTCCACCTTTCGGCTGAGACTGCCCACTGTCTATGTACAGCAAGTTTTTCGGATTGAAGGACTCGCCGTTTTCCATCGCGCCAGACCCTCGTTTCCTGTACATGAGCGAGCGTCACCGTGAGGGACTCGCGCACTTACTCTATGGCGTCAGTAGCGGCCATGGTGGCTTTATTCTGTTGACCGGCGAAGTGGGTACGGGCAAGACGACTGTCTGCCGCTGCTTTCTTGAGCAGGTGCCCGACAATACCGACATCGCCTTTATTGTGCATCCCAAGCTGACCGGCCGCGAACTGCTTGCCAGCATTTGCGACGAATTGCACATTGTCTATCCACGCGTTGCCTCCACCAAGGCACAGGTTGACCTGATCAACCAGCATCTGCTACAAGCCCACGGCGCCGGTCGCAACACCGTTGTTATCATCGACGAGGCACAGAATCTTTCGATTGAAGTGCTCGAGCAGCTGCGCCTGCTGACAAATCTGGAAACCTCCGAGAAAAAATTGCTGCAAATTGTGCTGCTGGGGCAGCCAGAGCTGATCGATCTGCTCCAGCGCCCGGAGTTGCGGCAATTATCACAGCGCATCACGGCCCGCTATCATCTGCAGGCGCTCACCAAAGACGATGTGCGTGCCTACGTGGGCTATCGTTTGTCCGTTGCGGGTCTGAAACGGGAGATTTTCACACCGGCAGCGATGACCGCTTTGTTTCGCCTGAGCCAGGGCATCCCACGTCTGATCAATCTTATATGTGATCGAGCGATGCTGGGTGCTTATTCCCACCATACGGAAATCATTGACCGGAAAACCCTGGTCAAGGCGGCGCGTGAAGTTTTAGGCGAGGATCGGCCACAGCGGACCAAAGCGGACAGAGACGGTGTATTGACCGGCTTGCTGACGGGGTTGGCAGTGGGGTTGGCCATGGTGTCCGGATTGGTTATGTGGACACAGTTTCGCGCGAGCGAGCCTCAAATTGGACCTGCAACAATCCAGATGACGAGTCCGGATACGGATCTTTCCGCAGTGACAGCTTCCGCGGTGACAGATTCCGCGGTGACGGCAGGCTCGGCTGTGGCTGGCTCCTCAGATCAAACTACCGGTGGCATGCCGGCCGGTCTCCAGTCCGCGGTTGGCGATCCGGTCGCCCAGGATCGCGCGCGAGTGGTGCAGTTTGATGCATTTGGGCAAGCGGTGGCGCAGTTGCCGATCGACACCAAGGGCAGTGCATATCGCGGGCTGATGCAGCGATGGGGAATATCCTATGATCCGAATGCCCAGCCGGTTGCTTGCGATGCCGCAGAGATGGCGGGCTTATCCTGTCTGCATCGCCAGGGCAACTGGCGTAGTGTCCTGAAGCTGGATCGCCCAGCGGTGCTGAAACTGCGAAGCGTCGCCGGCGAGGAGTTTTATGTGGCGGTGCTTGAGGTGTACAGCGACGACGTGGCCCAGGTTCAGTTGGGTAACCAGGTCCTGAGCGTACAGGTTGGCGCACTTGATTCGCTTTGGGCGGGTGACTATTCGATTCTTTGGCGGCGTCCTGCGCACGATATTACGGTGATTCGTCCAGGCGGCGGATCGGATGCCCAAAGGTGGCTGACGGAGCGCCTGCTGCGAATTGAAGCAATGCGCCTGGCGGCCGAGACGACCGGAGCGAATCCGCGTGCATTGGTCCAAGCCGGGCAGGGCATCATGGCCCTGGACGACGGAACAACTCTTGAGGAGAAGATTCGTCGCTTTCAGCTTGATGTTGGCTTGCAGCCGGATGGCGTGGCAGGTGCTCACACTTTGATTCAGATGAGCTCTATACTGGATGCAGATGTGCCGCGTCTCGTTGTCCATCGTCCGAGTGCTCACCCTGGAGGATCACTCTGAGCCATGTCCTATATACTGGAAGCGCTGCGCAAATCGGAATCCGAGCGGCATCAGGGCGAAGTTCCAAACCTGGGTGCCAGTCCCATGCTGATTCATGCCGGGCGCCGGGAACGTTCCTCATGGCCGTACTGGCTCGCAGGGGCGCTGGTCCTGAATGCGGCGGTGGTTGGTGCATGGCTGCTGGGTTCACATTCGGCCTCAACTGACGCAGCCCGTGTCGAACCGGTGGTGTCCAGTGCCGAAGTGACGCCTCACCAAGCCCCCGTGGCTGAGATTCATTCAGCATCCGTGGCGCCTTCGACGGCACCCGGGGCTGCGGTGGCAGCAGCCACTCCTATGTCGGCTGTGGGGCAACAGGCTTATCCGATACCGGGTGCTATTCCAGGTCTTGGGCAGCCCATGCAGCCGCGCTCGCCAGACCCGTCATCGGTTGCCCAGCATCCCCGGTCAGCCTATCCGGCGGCCCAGCCCTCGGCATCGGTCCAACCCCAGTGGGACAGGGTGACGCCGTCCAATCAGGGTTCGCAACCGTTGCTGATCACGCCGGATACGGCCCGCAAGAGCCTGGCCTATGATCCCGAGCTGGGATACATGGATGATACCGCGCCTGCCAATTTCCCCGTGTCACCCACAGCGGCGCTGTCCCAGATTTCGGCCGATACGCCCGCGATTGATGTACCACGGCTGGATGAGTTGCCGCCGTCCTTTCAGGCGCGTGTCCCGGCCCTGACGTTCAACAGCCATATCTATTCCTCTGATCCATCCGCACGCAGGGTGATGGTGAATAATGTATACCTGCGGGAAGGCCAATCTTACAAAGGTATGGCGGTACAGGAGATCACGGATGAAGGGGCGATATTTGTGCTGAACGGCGTGATGTTCGAGATTAATGCCGCCCGTGGTTGGGGGCGGCGTTGACGGCGGTCGCCCAACTCTGTTGCACCTTCCCCGCTGTGATTCCGGTCAATAGGTCCACGTGCTGTGGACGCGACCTCCATGTGTAAATCAAGACCCCCTTGATTTCTCCAACTTGAGACAATGACCGGCGAGGAACATTTCTGTTCTCGTC
>CAYXVO010000439.1:0-2935 GCA_964467875.1 uncultured Pseudomonadales bacterium
AAATTTTGTCGTAGACACAACAGACAGGGGATCAATATGAAGCTGATACCAAGAGTACCGAAGCATCTGCGTATGGGTGCAGTCGGCACCATACTGCTCGGCTCTGCCCTGGTGACAGGATGCGCGAGCGTTCCGGTGCCCAAGGAGCAATTGGCGGTAACAGAAGCGGCGGTATCCAACGCCGTTCGATCCGGAGCCCCCCAATACGCCCCTGCGGAGTTGAAAACTGCCCAAGACAAACTGGACCGCGCCCGGGAAGCTGTCGATGATCGGGAGTACGAACGCGCTGGAGTGCTGGCTTCGGAAGCGGAAATGGACGCCAAACTGGCGGAGGCCCGGGCCAACTCTTCGAAAGTTCAACAGGCAGCCAACCAGGTGCAACGTAGTCTGGATGCATTGCGCCAGGAACTGAAGCTTGAACAGAACAAGCAAACCGACAACCTTGGAGGTTGAACATGAATGCGCGACGTTTCTCATTGGCCATGCTGGCCTCGGCGGTGATGTTGGCGGGCTGTAGTTCGACCCCTGATAGGAATGCATCGCTGGCGGAAGCCCAGGATGCCTACCAGACCGCGCGTAATGATCCACAGGTGATCAAATACGCCCATCCGGAGCTGCAGCGCGCCGAACAGCGGCTGACCAACGCCCAGAACGCCTGGGAGGAGAACAAGGAAGAGGATAAGGTTGACCACCTCGCTTATCTGGCCAAGCAGCAGGTGGAAATCGCCAAGGCTGTGGCGACCCGCGAAGCGGCAGAGCAGACGATTGCGACGGCCGAGAGTCAGCGCGAGCAAATTCGCTTGCAGGCCCGTACCCGGGAAATTGAATCTGCTCAGCTGCAAGCTCAGCAAGCCACGCAGCGTGCCGAGCAGGCCGAACAGCGGGCACAGCAGATGGAGAAGGAACTGCAGGACCTGAATGCGAAGCAAACAGATCGCGGCGTATCGATTTCGTTGGGCGATGTGTTGTTCGCAACCGGTTCGGCGGATTTGACCGCAGAAGGTGTTCGCAACGTGGAAAAAGTTGCTGATTACCTGCGCAATAATCCAGACCGTAAGGTGCTGGTGGAGGGTTTTACCGATAGCGTGGGGGCCGAAACATTCAACCAGCAGTTGTCGGAGCGTCGAGCTAATTCGGTCAAGCGGATATTCCTGCGGGCGGGTGTCGATAGCAGCCGGATTGAAACCATTGGTTATGGGGAATCCTATCCGATTGGCAGTAACGATAATGCGGGGGGACGTCAGCTGAACCGGCGGGTGGAAGTGATTATTGGCGATCCAGGTGATCGGATATCCGAACGCTAGTGCTGGACCAGTTGATTGATGCCGGGCCAGTCGATTGATGCGGCAACTGGAGTGGCTTTGCGCGCTCTTGTTGCCGGATCGTGATCCAGTTGGCGATCCCGTTCCAGTTGCCAATAAAGCCGAAGAGGGTTCATTGAAGCCCAAAAAAAGACATGGCCGCGAATGTGGCGTTATCGTCGCGGCTTAACCCTTGATCTTCAAGTTGAATTCAAGCGAAGCCCGGCAGCTTGCCGAAGTGGTGGTATTTGCCGCCCAACCGGGGTAGTCTTTGCCGAGTTAACGATATAAGTCTCTCACATGGACGAGAGGAGAGCCGTATGTCACGGAAGCTACCGGAGCTACGTCCGGTCGATACCTATCTTGTTTCCCTTTGCCGAAGCCCGCGCGCCCGATGCTTTTTTGCGGACGACGACTATCTGTTTTTCCTGAACGCCATAGCCGATGCGAGCAAAGTTTTCCGCCTGCACTGCCATGCCTATGCCGTGCTGCCTGACGAAATCAAACTGATCCTATCCAACGCCGAGACACTGGTGGTCCTGTTGCGGGAAGTGACGCAGCGTTACGACGCCTATGTTAGCCGGCGCTATAAAACCGCCACCGGTGATTGGCGTGTCAGGTTGCAGGCACTGGAGCAGGCGGATTCCGCCGCCGACTGTGCGTTGAGTGGCATGCTGTTGACTGCCATGCGCTACGTGGAAATGGCGCCGGTTCGCACTGGACTGGCACAACATCCTGCCGATTATGAGTGGTCCAGCTACCGAGTGCATGCATACGGCGAGTACAGTCGGATCCTTTTGCCCCATGAGGCATGGCGAGCCCTGCATCGAAATCTGGATGAGCGTCGCTTTATCTATCGAACGCTGTTCGAGTCCGAGCTGACCGCGACTGAACTGGCGAGTATTGAGCTACCATCGGAACCCGCACACCAGGTGTGCTGGACGACGGAAAAGGCCAAGCCGCTTCTAACGTCGCCTCTTGTCGTTGCCTGAGATCAAGCTGAATGTACTCGCTACACCCTGGACATCAGATTCACGGTGGTGAATCTGATGTCTGCGGTTGTTCCAAACTCTCGTCTATTGTTAATTAAGGAGACCCGAACGTCTGCAACTTCGAAATGATGTTAAGCGAAGGCTATGGCTCGAACCGAGAAGACCGATTGTGATCTGGCTTTATTTGGAGCGCTGGGTGATCTGGCGCAGCGCAAGCTGTTCCCGGCACTCTATCAACTCGAGCGCGCGGATTTACTCAGCGAGCGTTCGAAGATTCTCGCGCTGGCACGCGACGCGCTGTCTCTGGATGAATTCAAGGCCTCTTTACAGAAGCAGCTGCGGCATTATCTTAAGCCGCAGGATTATGACGAAGAGGTTGTGCAGCGAATTTTTTCCAAGCTTGAATATCAAGCGCTGAATTTTTCCGAGGTTGATGGCTATCGGCAAATATGCAGCTGGCGCAAGGGAGGCGAGGCGCCTCTGATTGTCTATATGGCGACCCCACCGGCACTTTACGGTGTCATTGGTGAGAACCTGCGCACCACCACCTGTATTGATAAGCGTACCCGGGTTGTGGTGGAAAAACCCATCGGACACAACCTGGAATCCTCAAAAGAGATCAATGACCGGCTGGCGGCTTCC
>CAYXVO010000440.1:0-2924 GCA_964467875.1 uncultured Pseudomonadales bacterium
GCGCCCAGTATGCGTCAGACAACTTCTGGGCCATGGGTGACACGGGGCCTTGTGGTCCCTGTACCGAGATTTTCTATGATCACGGTGCGGAAATTGCGGGTGGACCGCCAGGGTCGCCGGATGAAGACGGTGACCGCTATATCGAGATCTGGAACAACGTCTTCATGCAGTTCAATCGCACCGCCAATGGCGAAATGCAGCCGCTGCCAGCGCCGTCAGTGGATACGGGCATGGGCCTGGAGCGCATCTCCGCGGTCATGCAGCATGTTAATAGCAACTATGATATCGATCTGTTCCAGAGTCTGCTGGCCGCGGCCGCCGATGTGATCGGCTGTGCCAATGAGGGACAGCCGTCTCTCAAAGTGGTGGCGGATCATATTCGTTCCTGCACTTTTCTCGTCGCCGATGGCGTAATGCCCTCTAATGAAGGGCGCGGTTATGTGTTACGACGCATCATTCGGCGCGCTTGCCGTCACGGCCATAAGCTGGGCGGCACCGGTGTCTTCTTCCATAAGCTCGTGCCAACGCTGGTGGCGGAGATGGGCGGCGCGTATCCCGAATTGATGGAGAAACAGGCTCAGGTGGAGCGTGTTTTGCGTCTTGAAGAAGAGCAGTTCGCCAAAACACTTGAACAGGGCTTACGTATTCTTGAGCAGGATCTGGCTGGGCTGAAAGGGACGGTTATTCCGGGTAAAACCATCTTTACCCTTTATGACACCTATGGCTTTCCGGTGGATTTGACCAACGACATCGCCCGGGAGCGTGACTTAACTCTGGACTATGACGGCTACGAGGCCGAGATGGCCGCACAGCGCGAGCGGGCTCGCTCGGCGAGTCGGTTTGGCGTTGACTACAACGCCGCGCTCAAGATCGAAGGGCGCACGGATTTCACCGGTTATGAGCACTTGGCTGATCATTCCTGCATAACCGGCATCTTCGTTGATGGTAACTCGGTTGATGCACTCAGCGCAGGGGCTAGTGCTGGGGAAGTCAGGGCTACCCTGGTGCTGGATCGGACGCCTTTCTATGCCGAGTCTGGTGGCCAGGTGGGCGATGCCGGGCTTCTGGAATGGGAGGGTGGTGCCTTTACCGTCGAGGATACCCGCAAGGAGGGCGAAAGCCACCTCCATATGGGGCGTCTGGAACAGGGCAGTATCAAGGTTGGCGCACAGGTCTTTGCCCGTGTGGACGAGGCCAAGCGTGTCGCGACCGCGCTCAACCACTCGGCAACGCACCTGTTGCACGCGGCATTGCGCCAGGTTTTGGGGGCTCATGTGACGCAGAAGGGGTCGCTGGTGGATGCCGAGCGGCTACGCTTCGACTTTTCTCACTTTGAGCCCGTGACCATGGCGCAGATCAAGCAGGTTGAAGATATCGTCAACGACCAGATCCGTGCCAACGTGGCGGTCGAGATTGAAGAAACCGACATGGAGACGGCGCGGGCGAAAGGCGCCATGGCGCTGTTTGGCGAGAAATACGGCGACAAGGTGCGCGTGCTGGCGATGGGGCGAAACCAGTTTTCCGTGGAGCTTTGCGGTGGTACCCACGTTTCGCGAACCGGCGATATCGGACATTTTATGATTGTATCCGAGGCGGGTGTCGCGGCGGGTGTGCGTCGTATCGAAGCCGTGACCGGCGGCAATGCCGCCCGCTATCTGGATGTCGGCGAGCAGGCGTTGCGGGAAGTCGCGAGCCTGGTCAAGGCCGGGCGCGATCAAGTGGTCGACAAGGTTCGCGCGCTGTTTGAGCGCAATCGCCTGTTGGAGCGCGAGTTGGAGCAGTTGAAGGGCAAGCTTGCCAGTTCTGCCGGTTCCGATCTGGTCTCCAAGGCGATCCAGGTGGGTGACGTCAAGGTTGTGGCGGCGCGTCTTGAGGGCGTCGACCGCAAAGGCTTGATGGATACGGTCGATCAGCTGAAGAACAAGCTGGGGCGCGCAGTGGTCTTGCTGGCGGCTCTGGAAGACGATAAAGTCAGCGTCGTCGCGGGGGTCACCAAGGATCTGACCGACAAGCTCAAGGCGGGTGACCTGGTGAAGATGGTTGCCGAGCAGTTGGGTGGCAAGGGCGGTGGACGTCCTGATATGGCACAAGGGGGCGGTACCGACGCGGCAAAATTGCCAGATGCCCTGGCTGCGGTGCAGGGCTGGGTGGGCAGCAAATTATAAGTTTTGAGAAAGCCTCTGTGGGTTTTGGTGTCGCCAGATCCACAGAGGTTTCGTTGTGTCAGGGTCAAAGATTTGTTTAACGGTTGCTTCAGGATCGGGTGAATTAGGCAATGGCGCTATTTGTACAGAAATTCGGAGGAACCTCCGTCGGTACGGTCGAGCGTATCGAAGCAGTCGCGGAAAAGGTGAAGGGCTTTCGGGACGCGGGACATGATTTGGTAATCGTGGTGTCCGCCATGAGTGGTGAGACCAATCGGCTGATTGGTCTGGCCAAGGACATCATGGAAGATCCGACGCCTCGTGAGCTGGATGTGCTGGTGTCGACCGGCGAACAGGTGACGATCGCCCTTCTATCCATGGCCTTGCATAAGCGAGGAGTGGAGGCGCGTTCCTACACTGGACAGCAGGTTCGTATCCTGACAGATCAGGCCTATACCAAGGCACGTATCGTCAAGATTGATGAAGAGCGAATTCGGGGTGATCTGCAGGCAGGGCGTGTCGTGGTCGTGGCTGGTTTCCAGGGTGTGGACGAGGAAGGCAACATTACGACGCTGGGGCGGGGTGGTTCCGATACCACCGGCGTGGCCCTGGCTGCGGCACTGAAGGCCGATGAGTGCCAGATCTATACCGATGTGGATGGCGTTTACACAACAGATCCCAGAGTGGTTGATCGGGCCCGTCGCCTGGATCGGATTACCTTTGAAGAAATGCTGGAGATGGCGAGCCTGGGTTCGAAAGTGCTGCAGATTCGGGCTGTTG
>CAYXVO010000441.1:0-2924 GCA_964467875.1 uncultured Pseudomonadales bacterium
TCGATGCAGGTTGCCGACTCCTGGAACGACAATCCCTTCTATTTTGTCCTGCGCCATGGTCTGTATCTGGCGCTTGCGCTGATCGCCGCTTTTGTGGTGTTCAACGTGCCGGTGGCCTGGTGGGAGCGCAATGGCTGGCTGCTGCTGGCGCTTTCGTTGCTGGCGCTGATTGTGGTCCTGGTGCCCGGTATTGGGCGCACGGTCAATGGCAGTACCCGCTGGATCAGTGCGGGGCCGGTCAATATTCAGCCGTCGGAAGTGGCCAAGGTGTTTCTGGTCGCCTATGTGGCGGGTTATCTGGTGCGGCGTCTGGACGAGGTGCGCAGCTCCTGGTGGGGATTTGTGAAACCCATCGGCGTGGTGATGGTGGCGTCTTTCCTGCTGTTGATGGAGCCGGACTTCGGCGCGGTGGTTGTGACCCTGGCGGCCGTGGTTGGCGTGATTTTTCTAAGTGGCGTTCGGATTCGCCACTTTCTGGTCCTGATGGTGGCCTGTCTGGCATCGGTCGCCCTGCTGGCGGTTTCCCAGCCTTACCGCCTGAAGCGCCTGACGGCCTATACGGATCCATGGGCCGACCAGTTTGATACCGGTTATCAGTTGACCCAGGCGCTCATTGCATTCGGTCGGGGCGAGTGGACCGGCGTTGGGCTGGGTAACAGCATCCAGAAGCTGTTCTACCTGCCCGAAGCTCATACCGACTTCCTGTTTGCCATTATTGGCGAGGAGTTCGGGTTGCTGGGAACGTTCACGGTCATTGCCCTGTTTGGCGTGTTTGTGACCCGCGCCATGCTGGTTGCCCGTCGCGCTGAGCGACAGGATAAATTGTTCGGTGCGTATTTTGCCTATGGCCTGGCACTTCTGGTGGGCTGCCAGGCGGTGATTAACCTGGGGGTGAACACCGGGTTGCTGCCGACCAAGGGGCTGACGTTGCCCTTCATTAGTTATGGCGGAAGCAGTCTGATCATGAGTTGCGTCATTTTGGCGCTTTTATTGCGGATTGATCTGGAAACGAACCTGGCACAGGAAGCGGGAGGCCGATCATGAGCGGCGCCCGCCCGAAAACCTTTCTGGTCATGGCCGGTGGCACCGGCGGTCATGTGTTTCCGGCGCTGGCCTGTGCCCGAGCGTTGCAGGCGCAGGGCTTCAACGTGCATTGGTTGGGCTCCGAGCGCGGCATGGAGCGCGAGTTGGTCGGTCGTGCGGGCTTGCCGATGTCACTGATTTCGGTAGAAGGGCTGCGGGGCAAGGGCAAGCTGGCCCTGCTGGGCGCGCCCTTCAAACTGAGCCTCGCTATTGCCCAGGCCTTGGCGGTGGTCCGAAAGGTGCAGCCAGATTGTGTGTTGGGCATGGGCGGCTTCGCCACCGGCCCCGGCGGCTTTGCTGCCTGGCTCCTGCGTCGCCCCTTGGTGATTCATGAACAAAACGCCATTGCCGGCTATACCAACCGCATCCTGGCGAAGTTTGCCAGCGTCGTGCTGGAGGCATTTCCAGGCTCTTTCGGCGGCGGTGTCGCGACCCATTGCACCGGTAATCCCGTGCGCGAGGACATCGCCGCGCTGGAAGAGCCGGGCGTTCGCCTGGGCCAGCATCAAGGTCCGGTGCGGTTGCTGGTCCTAGGTGGCAGTCGTGGCGCCGCGGCTATTAATGAAGCGGTGCCCAAGGCGTTGGCATTGTTGCCCGAGGCGTTGCGCCCCGCGGTTATCCATCAGGCCGGCCAAGGGCTTTATGAGGCTACGCTGCGGGCCTATGAAACGGCGGGTGTTGCTGGTGATGTGCGGCCCTTCATTGATGATATGAAGGCGGTGTATGAGGTGGCGGATCTTGTGGTCTGTCGCGCCGGTGCCCTGACGTTGGCGGAATTGTGCTGTGCTGGACTGGGCGCGGTACTGATTCCCTATCCCCATGCGGTCGATGATCACCAGACCGCGAATGCACGGTATTTGGCAGACAACCAGGCGGCGGTCTTGATGCCGCAGACTGAACTGACCCCCGAGGCCCTGGCGGCCACGTTGGGTACATTGCTGGCGGATCGTCAGCGTTTGATTTCCATGGCGCAAGCTGCCCGGCGGCTGGCCCAACCCGCGGCGACACAAGTCGTGGTGCAAGAATGTTTGGAGGCGATTGATGGCTGATTCAGCCACGGTGAAGGGACTGAACCCGACCAAGGACCTGGTTTGCGATGTGCCGGAGATGCGCAGGATCCGTCGGATTCACTTCGTCGGAATCGGTGGCTCAGGCATGTGTGGCATTGCCGAGGTCCTGCTGAATCAGGGGTACCAGATCTCCGGCTCGGATCTTAAGCCGTCCGCGGTAACCGAACGGTTGCGGGGACTGGGCGCCACGATTCTGATCGGCCACGCCGCTGACAATATCAGCGATGCGGACGTGGTTGTGGTGTCCAGCGCCGTGACGACGGACAACCCGGAAGTGGCAAGCGCCCGCGAACGCCGGATACCGGTGGTGCCACGGGCGGAAATGCTGGCTGAGATCATGCGGTACCGACACGGCATTGCCGTGGCAGGCACCCATGGCAAAACCACAACCACGAGCCTGATCGCGTCGCTATTGGCGGAGGGCGGTCTCGATCCCACGTTTGTGATTGGCGGACGTCTGAACAGTGCGGGTACCAACGCCAAACTGGGCGCCTCGCGCTATCTGGTCGCCGAAGCGGATGAAAGTGACGCGTCGTTTCTACATTTGACGCCGATGGTGTCCATTGTGACCAACATCGACGTGGACCATATGCACACCTATGGCGGAGATTTTGGTCGCCTTAAGCAGACCTTTATCGACTTTCTCCACAACCTGCCTTTCTACGGCATTGCGGTGATGTGTGTGGATGACCCGGGTGTGCGGGAGGTTATTCCCGCCATCAGCCGCCAGGTAGTGACCTACGGTATCGACAATCCCGCCGATTACATGGC
>CAYXVO010000442.1:0-2909 GCA_964467875.1 uncultured Pseudomonadales bacterium
GCCGGCCAGGGCCGCTTCGGCGGCGGCCTGGCTGATGGAGGCCGGGTTGGAGGTGCTCTGGCTCTGCACCTTCTTCATGGCGCCAATCAGCTTTTGCGGGCCGGCCGCATAGCCGATCCGCCAGCCGGTCATGGAATAGGCCTTGGACACGCCATTCAGGACGAAGGTGCGGTCATACAGTTCGGGCGCCACGCTCAGGATGTTGGAGAACGGCTGTGACGTCCAGAGGATGTGCTCGTACATGTCGTCGCTGGCGATCATCACCTGGGGATGCTTCACAAGGACGTCCGCCAGGGCGCGCAGTTCACTGCGCGAATATGCCATGCCGGTCGGGTTCGAGGGGCTGTTGAGAACGACCAGCTTGGTTTTGGGCGTGATGGCTGCTGCAAGTTGCTCGGGTGTGATCTTAAACTGCTGGGCCTGGCTGGTTTCAATGATGACGGGCTTGCCTTCAGCCACCAGAACCATGTCCGGGTAGGAGACCCAGTAGGGCGCGGGAATCACAACTTCATCGCCTGGGTTGATGATGGCCAGGGACAGGTTAAAGAAGCTTTGCTTGCCGCCGCTGGATACCAGAATCTGATTGGGTTGATAGTCCAGCCCGTTGTCACGCTGGAATTTCTGGATAATGGCTTTCTTCAGCCCTGGGGTTCCGTCCACCGCGGTATACTTGGTTTGGCCTCCGCGGATGGCGGCAATGGCGGCTTCCTTGATATGCTCGGGGGTGTCGAAATCCGGTTCGCCGGCACCTAGACCAATAATGTCCTTACCAGCAGCCCGCAATTCACTGGCTCTGTTGGTCACTGCCAGCGTGGGAGATGGTTTGATGGTTTGCACACGGTGGGAAAGTTGTACGTCCAAGCCAGTATCCTCAAAGGATGGAGTGATTGATGTGTCATGGCAGCGTCGCCGAGAACCGTTTTTTTCGATAGATGGCGCCATTGAAGGTCGTTGGCGCTCCGGACCCTGTACGCGGAAAGCACCCGTCCCGCCGACGTCCAGGGTGTCCGGATTGGCACGAAAATCGGTTCTTAAACCAAGCAGACAAAACAGTATAATCATATCATCTTCGTTCGGGATCGGTCATCGTCATGTCGCATGAATTCAAGGTCTCCTCGCCTTTTGAGCCGTCGGGAGATCAACCTGAGGCGATCCGTCAGTTGGTACAGGGTTTGGGCGATGGGCTGATGCATCAGACCCTGCTTGGAGTGACTGGCTCGGGCAAGACTTTTACCATTGCCAACGTGGTGGCGAGCGTCCAGCGGCCAACGATTGTGCTGGCTCCGAACAAGACGTTGGCGGCCCAGTTGTACGGTGAGTTCAAAGAATTCTTTCCCCATAATTCCGTCGAGTATTTCGTTTCCTATTACGACTATTACCAGCCGGAAGCTTACGTGCCGTCGTCGGACACCTTCATCGAGAAGGATGCATCCATTAACGAGCATATCGAGCAGATGCGGCTATCGGCGACCAAGGCGTTGCTGGAGCGGCCGGATGCCATCATTGTCGCCACGGTGTCATCAATTTACGGCTTGGGCGATCCGCAGTCCTATCTGCGTATGATGCTGCATCTGGACCGGGGCGACCGGATTGATCAGCGCACCTTGTTGCGGCGTCTGGCTGAACTCCAGTACACCCGCAATGACATGGAATTGCACCGCGCCACCTACCGCGCCAAGGGGGATGTCATCGACATCTTTCCGGCCGAATCGGACAAGGATGCGATCCGCGTCGAGTTGTTCGACGAGGAAATCGAGAGCTTGGCATTCTTCGACCCGCTGACTGGCGAGATCCTGCGCCGCGTCCCGCGGGTGACGATCTATCCCAAATCCCACTATGTCACGCCCCGCGAAAAGGTGCTGGAAGCCATTGAAGGCATCAAGCTGGAGCTGGCCGAGCGGCTGCAGTATTTTCGCGATAACGGCAAGTTGCTGGAGGCGCAGCGTCTGGAAGAGCGGACCCGGTTCGATCTGGAAATGATGCTGGAACTGGGTTACTGCAATGGCATCGAGAATTACTCCCGCTATCTGTCCGGGCGTGGCCCGGGGCAGCCGCCGCCGACCTTGTTTGATTATCTGCCGCCCAACTCCCTGCTGGTGGTCGACGAATCCCACGTCACTATTCCGCAACTTGGCGGCATGTACCGGGGCGACCGTTCCCGTAAAGAGACGCTGGTGCAGTACGGATTCCGGATGCCGTCGGCGATGGACAACCGGCCCATGCGTTTTGATGAGTGGGAGAGCATTGCGCCGCAAATGATCTTTGTGTCGGCCACGCCTGGCAATTATGAGCAGGAGCATGCCAGTCAGGTCGTGGAGCAGGTGGTTCGGCCGACCGGTCTGATCGATCCCGAGATCGAGGTGCGTCCGGCGACCTCTCAGGTGGACGATCTGTTATCGGAGATCCGGGATCGGGTGCAGGCGGGAGACAGGATTCTGGTGACCACGCTGACCAAGCGCATGGCGGAGGATCTGACGGATTTCCTGTTGGAGCAGGGGGTTCGCGTACGGTATCTGCACTCGGACATCGATACCGTGGAGCGGGTGGAGATTATTCGTGATTTACGACTTGGCGTCTTCGATGTCCTGGTGGGTATCAACCTGTTGCGGGAAGGTCTGGATATGCCGGAAGTTTCACTGGTGGCGATCCTCGACGCCGACAAGGAAGGATTTCTGCGTTCCCGACACGTGCGGGGCAAGGCGATTCTGTATGCAGACCGGATGACCGGATCAATGGAGCGCGCGATTGGTGAGACTGATCGCCGTCGGGCCAAGCAGGTCGCGCACAATGAAGCTCATGGTATCGTTCCCAAGGGGCTGAACAAGAAGATCATGGATATCATGGAGGGCGCCGTGCCCGGCGCGCGCGCCAAATCCCGAGGTCAGTCTTCCCGGGTGGCGGAGCAGTCG
>CAYXVO010000443.1:0-2902 GCA_964467875.1 uncultured Pseudomonadales bacterium
CCACCGAAAGCCTGGGACAGATGTTGTGTGAGCCCTGCAAGGTCTGTGATGGTCGTGGCGCCGTGAAGACGGCAGACACAGTGTGCTATGAAATCTTTCGGGAGATTCTCCGCATCAATCGGGCGTACGACGCGAGCAGCTATTTGGTGCTGGCCTCCCAGGCCATTGTCGATGTTTTGTTGGATGAGGAATCTGACAGTGTGGCCGACCTCGAAACCTTTATTGGCAAGAACATCAAGTTTCAGGTGGAAGTGATGTACAGCCAAGAGCAATATGACGTTGTGCTGCTGTGATCATGGTTGTGGTGGTACATTGCCCGAGCGGGGCTTGAGCAAGGGCAGGGCTTGAGCAAGAGCGGGCCTTGGGTTAGAACGGATTCTGCGTCAGAGCGAGCCTTGGGCCAAAGCGGTTCTCTGGCCTAGACGGATCATGAACGCGGAGCGAATCCGCACCAACGCATAATAGTGAAGCAGTGTAATGGCGTGGCGGCAGTGGCTCCTTAAACTCTCCAACAGTGTCTGGCTGATTGCGGTCAGTCTGTTGCTGTTGCTGGCAGTTTATGTGGCTGTGGGACGCAATCTGATCTCCTGGGTGTCCGTCTATGGGGACGATGTTGAAGCCTATCTTGAGGACGTGTTGGGTGTTCCGGTGGAAGTCGGTGCCTTACGAGGGTCCTGGGACGGTTTCGACCCGGTGCTACGGGTTCAGGACGTGCGCCTGTTGCCGCCGATCAGTCAGCCTGAGGATCCGGTCGCCTTCAGTTTGCGGGAGTTTCGCCTGCGGCTGAACGTGTGGGCGTCCCTGCGCCGGCAGAAGTTCATTTTCGATGATGTATACGCGGTTGGCATCCAGGCCTGGCTGAAGCAAACATCCGATGGTCGCTGGGGCGTGCAGGGGGTGACCCTGAGCGATTCCGGTTCGGGTGCGGACTGGGACAAACTGCGAGGTTATCTGGATCAGCCCAATGTCAGTGTCGCCGAAGTCAGCTTGACGCTGGAAAATGGCGAGGGTGAGCGTAGCCTCTGGCACTTGCCCCGGGTTCATATGCGAGATCTGGGTGCGGGATACGAGGCGAGCGGCAGCCTGCTGCAGCCGGGCGCGGAGGAGCGCTTTCTGCAATTTTCCCTGCAGGGTCAGGGCAATCCCTTCCAGGGCAACTTTACCGGTCTGATCTACGCCGACTGGCGCTCGGGCCCATTTCTCGATCCCTTTCTTCATGCTTACCGCATTTCCGATGTGCGTATCTCCCGTGTTGATGCCCGCGGACAAACCTGGCTTGCCTATGCTGGCGGGACCTTGCGACAAGCCACCGGGCAGCTGCAGCTTGAGACGTTGCAGTGGGAAAATGATCATCTGTCCATCGCACCGGTCGAGGATCTCAATGTCCGGTTTCGCCTGCAGTTTGACGATGCCGGCTGGCAGTTGTGGACGGATCAGCTTGAATTCACCTGGCGCGAGCGGCGCTGGAAGCCATCGGCGCTGAAGATGGTTGATCGGGCGCGGCCGGATGAACCCACCCAGCGGGAGCTTTATACGCAGGTGGATCGCGTGCCGGTGGGGTTGCTCTCGGAGCTGGCGCAAGCGTCCCATCTGTTGCCGATCATCGGTGTCGATGAACTGGCTGGGCGCAAGCCCAGGGGGGAGCTGCGAAATCTTGCGCTACGGGTTCCGCTGACCGGGGTTAACGATCAACTGTTCGAGTTGCGGGCCAACCTGCACGATGTCGATGTGCAGGCCTACTGGTCCGCGCCTGGTGTGACGGGCTTGGATGGCTATCTGGCGCTGGATCAGCGTCGTGGGCGCGTGGAGTTCAAGGCAGACGACTTGAGTCTGGATTTCCCCGAGTTATACGAGCAGGGTTGGCAGTTCCAGCACGGCGAAGGCGTGGTGACCTGGCAGGTACTGGAAAACGCCACCGAGGTGGAGGGCCATGGACTTCATGTGCAATTGCCGGACGACCAGGGTGAGTTGCGGGGTAACTTCCATTTGCGGCTGGGGGATAAAAGTGTCCAGCCGCTCAATGAAGATCATTTCGCCCTCTCTATTGGCGCGCGCAATGTTGATGCGCGCCAGGGCAAGGCCTTCGTGCCATGCCGCATCATAAGTGCGGCTATCTGTGACTGGGTAAGCGATAATGTTCGGGGCGGAAAGATCACCGAGGGCTCCTATCTCTATAACGGCTCCATCGAGTCGAACGCAGGCCCGGAAAGCTTTTCCTCTCGTGTGTTCCTGAGGGTCGACCAGAGTACCTTGGCGTTTCATCCCGACTGGCCGCTGGCGGAACAGGTTGGTGCGACGTTGCTGGTGGATGGCACGGCCCTGGATGTAGCGGTTCACCAGGCAGTGATCGCGGAGACCTCTATAAAGGACGCGCGGGTGTGGATTCCACCCTTGCCCGCAGTCGAGCCGGCCAAGCCGGAAATGCCAAGTAAGCCGGAAATGCCGAGCAAGCAAGAACCGCCGAGCACGGGCAACGATAGCGACGAAGGGGCGCGCAGCCTGCATGTGGCGCTGGCGGCCCAGTTGTCGGAGGACCGGGTTGATTATTGGTTGCGGCGGTCACCGTTAAAGGATGAGACCGGTGACTGGATACGGGACTGGACGCTTAAAGGCGACTATCACACCGAGGTCAATCTGCAGGTGCC
The DNA here is from genome assembly GCA_964467875.1 of uncultured Pseudomonadales bacterium. Taxonomy (GTDB): domain Bacteria; phylum Pseudomonadota; class Gammaproteobacteria; order Pseudomonadales; family Oleiphilaceae; genus JAEZAA01. The sequence goes on from CAYXVO010000443.1 coordinate 2,646, forward strand.
CTTGACGGAGCGTCCCCTGCAGGCCCAGGTCAAGGTGACGACTAACGATGGCACCTTGGTGGTTCCCAGCGCACCCGTGACGCTGACCCGGCTGCGAGGAAGCCTGCTCTACGACACCGCTCTGGGGCTGTCCGCAAAAGGCGCGCGTGCCGAACATCTGGGGCGTCCGCTGACGTTGTCAGTACGCAGCCCGGTATGGCGAGCTGCATCCGCTGATAACGCAGGGCAAAAGACGGTGCAGGTGCAGGCGGTCGGCA
>CAYXVO010000444.1:0-2899 GCA_964467875.1 uncultured Pseudomonadales bacterium
ACTGCTGGACGATCCAACCGTGGTGGAACTGGGCGGGCAACCGACGCTTCTAATGCACGGCGACACCCTCTGCACCCGTGATACGGAATACGCGAAATTTCGCACGATGGTTCGCAACCCTCAGTGGCAGGCCATGATGCTCAAACGCCCCCTGATTGAACGCCAGACCATGGCCCGCCAACTGCGGGAACTAAGCATGGCCCGCAATCAAGGTAAGCAGATGGAAATTATGGATGTCACCCCGGACGAGGTCGAACGGGTCATGGAACAGCATCAGGTTCGACGCCTGATACATGGCCATACCCATCGCCCGAAGGTTCATGAACTCAGCATTGCGGGAGAGGATGCCAAACGCTATGTGCTGGGGGACTGGGACCGGGGATTCTGGTTTATCCGCATTATTGACGATCAGGAGCCTGAACTGCTCCAACAACCCTTCCCTCAAAACTGATACGCACTAAACCCTGTTGCCACCAGGCCGGGTCACCTTCACCGGCCCCGGTGGCACACCATCCGCCATCTATACATACGTGTCATGCGCTCCCGCGCTACAACGCCGCTTCCAGCGGAACACCACTATGAAATCGAAAGTCCGGGTCCGGCGTCTGGATTAATTCGGCCTCCACCTCCAAAAACACGCGCACCCGCCCGGAAATGTCGTCATCGGCATATTTTTCCGCCAATGCCAGATAATCCCGATAGTGACGCGACTCGGACTTCAGCAATGACAAATAGAACTCTCCGAGCTCAGCATCCAGATGTGGAGCAAGACTTGCGAAGCGCTCGCAGGAGCGGGCTTCAATAATGGCGCCGATGATCAGAATGTCCACGAGACGCCCTGGTTCGGAGGTCCGGGCCGCCTTTCGAAGCCCTTGTGCGTAGCGCGCCGACGCCAACGGCGCATAAGCAATCCCGCGTTTTTTCATAAACCCGAGCACCTGCTCAAAGTGACGCAACTCCTCCCGCGCCAGACGTGACATCTTATTCAGCAAATCGAGCTTGTCGACGTAGCGAAACATCAGGTTGAGTGCCGTGCCGGCTGCCTTCTTTTCACAGTTGGCATGATCGATCAGTAAAGTTGGAACCTGCTTCACGGCCTGCTCGATCCAGGCGTCAGGTGTGGCGCACTCCAAAAAAGCGCGTATATCAGCAACTGCATTCATCAAATTGAGACCGTTTTCAGTGAACCAATGGAAAAGAAGTTCGTTAAAATAACGCGCCATTGTATAGGAAGCGCTGCCTGGTTCCGACCAGGTGATAATTTCACACACCTTAACTTTAAATAGCTTTTCTTGTAGAATGCGGCGTCCTACGGGCTCGCGTGAGTCCTGCCCCCGCATATTATCACCGGTGAGTCGAGGAACCTCCTGCACAACGGGAGCGCGCCCTGTGCCTTGAGGTGGGTTTTAGAACTGATGAGGGTTTTATCGTGCTAGAAGCTTATCGTAAACACGTTGAAGAGCGGGCCGCCGAGGGTGTACCTCCCAAGCCTCTCAATGCCGAACAAATGGCTGGCTTGGTGGAGCTGCTGAAAAGCCCGCCCGCTGGTGAAGGCGAGTATATTCTCGACCTGCTGATCAACCGCGTACCGCCGGGTGTCGACGAAGCCGCTTACGTTAAAGCCGCTTTCCTGTCTGCCGTAGCCAAATCCGAAGCCACTTCACCGCTCGTTTCCAAGCAGCGCGCCGTCGAGTTGCTGGGCACCATGCAAGGTGGCTACAACATCGAGACACTGATTCAGCTGCTGGACGATGCCGAGCTGGCCGAGCTGGCCGCCGAGCAGCTCAAGCACACCCTCCTGATGTTCGACAACTTCCATGATGTCGAAGAGAAAGCCAAGGCGGGCAATGCCTATGCCAAAGCAGTACTCAATTCCTGGGCCGAGGCCGAGTGGTTCCTGAAGCGTCCGGACGTGCCGAAGATCATCACCACCACGGTCTTCAAGGTCACTGGCGAAACCAATACCGATGACCTGTCTCCCGCACCCGATGCCTGGTCCCGCCCGGACATCCCGCTGCACGCCAAGGCCATGTACAAGATGCCGCGCGAAGGCATCACCAATGCTGAAGCACAGATCGAAGATCTGAAGAAGAAGGGGCACCAGGTTGCCTTCGTGGGCGATGTTGTGGGCACTGGCTCCTCCCGCAAATCCGCAACCAACTCCGTACTCTGGTACATTGGCGACGACATCCCCAACGTGCCCAACAAGCGCACGGGCGGTGTCTGCATCGGTGGCAAAATCGCTCCGATTTTCTTCAACACCATGGAAGATGCTGGCGCCCTGCCCTTCGAGGCCGACGTCTCCAACATCAACATGGGCGATGTCATCGACATCTACCCCTATGAAGGCAAGATCACCAAGCACGGCACCGATGAGCTGCTGTCCGAGTTCAGCCTCAAGACCGACGTACTGCTGGACGAAGTTCGCGCTGGCGGCCGTATCAACCTGATCATTGGCCGCGGTCTGACGGACAGAGCCCGCACCGCTCTGGGCCTGGAAGCATCCACTGTCTTCCGTCGCCCGGTTGCACCCGCTGATAGCGGCAAGGGCTACAGCCTGGCCCAGAAGATGGTCGGCAAAGCCTGTGGTGTCAAGGGTGTCCGCCCTGGAACCTACTGTGAACCAAGAATGACCACCGTTGGCTCCCAGGATACGACTGGTCCGATGACCCGCGACGAGCTGAAAGACCTGGCCTGCCTTGGCTTCTCCGCCGACCTGACCATGCAGTCTTTCTGTCACACTGCGGCTTATCCCAAGCCTGTGGACGTAGAGACCCACCACACCCTGCCCGACTTCATTATGAACCGCGGCGGTGTTTCCCTGCGCCCGGGTGACGGCGTCATCCACTCCTGGCTGAACCGCATGCTGCTGCCCGATACCGTTGGTACCGGTGGTGAT
>CAYXVO010000445.1:0-2886 GCA_964467875.1 uncultured Pseudomonadales bacterium
CTGACCCTGAACGTTCCATGCGGTGTCGTACATGTCCGCCGCCTGTCCCGCGAACAGTTTCATGTAGGGGTTGAGTTCCAGCAGCTTGATGACAGCCTGATCCCGCTGCTGGAGGAATATATCGAGAGCCACCGTGAAGGGAGCGGCACAGAGGCCACCTGAGCCGGCCCTACGCCAGCGCTCGCTCTGTTATCGCTCAGTCCTGATCAGTCACTCATGGCTCGGTCACTCATGGCTCGGTCACTGGGATCAATCCTGCCAGCGCATGCCGGTGGGATGTTGATTACCATCCCTGGTAAGCAGAACCCCCTCATCAGCTGGTCGACGCACTGGTAATACGCAGCCCCTTCACATCCCAAAGGTTGTTCTTCAGCGCCGCCGGAATCTGCCTGAGCGAGATCCGCGCCACATCGTTGAACAGATGAGCATAGGCTCGGTGGCACTCGGCCAGATGGTAGTTCGGAATCGAGGCTGACAGGTGATGGATATGGTGATAGGCGATGTTCGCCGTGACCCAGTTCAGCCATTTCGGCAAGACCAGAAAGCTTGTGCCCTCAATTGCGGCGCGATCATAATCCCAATGAGCCTCATCCGCCGCCCACGCCCCTTCAAAGTTATGCTGAACGGTAAACAGGATAATTCCACCCGCACCGGCCAGTGACAAGCTCACAACATATAGGGTGAAGAATTCCACCGCTCCCACGCTCAGCGCCATAATCAGCCAGATCGTCAGCAGAACCAGATTGTTCCAGCTCATGTGACGATATTCCTTGGCTGTCCGCCAGTAGCGGGGCTGAAAGGTCTTGATGATGGATCCGACCGCGGCCGAGGGATTTTTCCACTTTTCCCGCACCAGATAGGAGAGCAGCGCAAGGTTACCTTTGATCCAGGTAAAACGGGGGTTGAACACGAGATAAAGAAAACCACCGATGGGCGCAAAGGCGATGTTACGGGTCACCCGATACAGGGTCTGCTGCTTTGGAGAGAGTGCCTTGAACTCATCGAGCGACAAGGCGGCGAGCGGCCCCCGGTACTGATCCCAGTTGCCGTTGGTGGCGTGGTGAAAGGCATGATTTCGTGACCAGACATACTGCGGCATGCCACAGAGCACACCCAGCACAAAACCAGCGGCCTGATTGTAACGTGCCGTGGCAAACAAGGCATTGTGCCCACACTCGTGCATCAACACGAATACCCGCAACAACAGCAGGCAGAGAATGCCCACACACAGGGCCGTAAGCCAGTACGACACCGATAGGCTTGCTATCGCTAGCCCCCAGACGGCCAGGTATGGCACAAGGGTCGCCGCCACTTGCGCCGCGGCACGGGCGTCACTCTTTGTCGAAAAACGGGCAATCAACTGCTTTTTCTCGGCGGCCAGCGCCTCCATATTGCACATGCAATAACGTCTCGGAAAATAGGGATCGGATATCCTTACCTACGGCGGCGTTAAAACCTGCCGTTACTTCCGAATCCTCCGAAAGCTGTGCAATATCGCTTATATCAAATCACTGTCTGCCACTGTGAGCGCTAATTCACGAATCTCAAATGACAGGCCACTGGCTGCAAACGAAAGCCCACTAAACTTTAACCTATCTTTTGGGTTCCTGCTGAATATCCATAGTTTTTTGTGACTCCTGATAACAACCGCTCCCTTAACAAGCGACCTACGTCCGTATTAACAAGGGGCGTACAACCACTTTCCGCGCCCGGCAGCACCAGCCACACGGCGGCATTACTCGCCTGACAGGTGAGCGGCGGCGGGGTACAATCCCGGACGTTTTAAGCGTGGCGCTTTGCCACCCCTTATTTGCGAACGGCGGTTTTAGCCGACCTTGTGTTCGACCTTTGCCGGAGTCACCGGCCAGGAAGCCCTTCATGCTGCGTATTACTGAACTTGCCTTGCCACTCGACCATTCCGAAACCGCACTGCGCACGGCCATTCTGGAGCGCCTGCAGATCGCCGACAATGACTTGCTCGAGTTCAGTGTTTTTAAGCGTAGCTACGACGCCCGCAAGAAAAATAGCGAAATCAAGTTCGTTTACATCATTGATCTCAGCGCCCGTGACGAAGACGCGATTCTGCAGCGCTTTGCCACCGATTCGCACATACGCCCCGCACCCGACACGCAGTATTACCCCGTGGCGCAGGCGCCTGCCGACCTGGAACAGCGCCCAATCGTCATCGGCTTCGGCCCCTGCGGCTTGTTTGCCGCCCTCACCCTGGCGCAAATGGGTTTCAAGCCCATCGTGCTGGAGCGCGGTAAGGAGGTGCGCCAACGCACCCAGGACACCTGGGCGCTCTGGCGTAAAAAGATCCTGACCCCCGAATCCAACGTGCAGTTTGGCGAAGGCGGTGCCGGACTTTTCTCGGACGGCAAACTGTACAGCCAGATCAAGGACCCCAAATTCCATGGCCGCAAGGTCATGCAGGAATTTGTACGGGCGGGCGCGCCGGATGAAATCCTTTTTGTCAGCAAGCCCCACATCGGAACCTTCCGTCTCACCGGCGTGGTGTCCGCCATGCGCGAGGAAATCAAGGCGCTGGGCGGCGAAGTACGCTTCAACAGCAAGGTCAGCGACCTGTTGATCGACGGCGACCAACTTGAAGGCGTGGTTCTGGAAAGCGGCGAACAAATCCGCAGTCGACACGTGGTACTGGCTTTAGGCCATAGTGCCCGCGATACCGTTCGCATGTTACATCGGCGCGGCGTGTATCTGGAGGCCAAACCGTTCGCCATCGGCTTTCGGATTGAACACCCTCAGTCACTGATCGATCAGGCACGGTTGGGCAAGTATGCAGGGCATCCAGAATTGGGCGCGGCGGACTACAAGCTGGTGTATCACGCCAAGAACGGCCGCTCCGTATACAGCTTCTGCATGTGC
>CAYXVO010000446.1:0-2882 GCA_964467875.1 uncultured Pseudomonadales bacterium
TGTTGGTGCTGATCCAGCTATTGCACGCCTTTTCATTTGGTGCGATGCATGCGGCGTCCATCGAATTTGTTCATACCCGTTTTGCCGGGCCGCATCAGGGGCAGGGCCAGGCGCTTTATAGCAGCGTCGGATTCGGTGCGGGAGGCACGGCGGGCGCGTTTCTGAGTGGCTACCTGTATGACTTTGGCGGTGGCGAAATCGCCTTTGCCCTTGCGGGAATTGCGGCGGCAGTGGCCATTCCCGTGGCTGTCTTTGGTCTCAGGGATAAAGACCAAATTAGCGGGCACCGGCTGGCGTGAGCCAACCCGCTAACAGGGGCGTGCGGATGAAGGCGGTGGGGTATGCGCTGGCTGGCTGGCGAGTTCAACAATCGCGCGCGCGGCGTTGCTCAAGATCCGGTCTCGATGGAGAATCGCCCCCAGTCTCCGCTCCAGGTGCCCGAGCTCCTGGGGCAACACCACCAGACTTGAATCCAGCATCGATACCGGTAGTACGCTCCAGCCAAGTCCAACCGACACCATCATTTTGATCGTCTCCAGGTAGTTGGTGGGCATCACCGCCTTCAATGGGACCTGCTGCTGGGCAAAAAGCTGCTGCACGATCCGATAGGTGTGGGTCGTTGGCTCCGGCAGAATCGCGTTATAGGCCGAGAGCGCCGCAAGATCCGCGTGCCCCGGCATGGTTAGCGGATGGCCCGGTGCCACCACGAAGGCCCAAGGATCCTGCCTGATCGGCTCGCCCACAATCGCCTGGGGCGGGTCGGGGTGGAGGGGGGCAACGGCCAGCTCAACCCGACCGGAGGCGACGGCCTCATAGGCTTTGTCGGACTCCATGAACTGTAGGTCCAACTCCACGTCGGGATAGCGCCGGCTGAATTCCTTGATCAGTGCTGGCAAACGGTGCAGGCCGATATGGTGGCTTGTGGCCAGGGTAAGGGGGCCAGCGACACTGCCGGACAGGTTGCGAATGGCCAACTCCGCGTGATTCATCTGCTGCAGAATCTGGCGTGCGTTGGGCAGTAACAGGCGCCCGGCTTCGGTGAGGATAATGCGCCGCTGAAACCGGTCAAACAAAGTGGTGCCAACGCGTGCCTCAAGGACCTGTACCCGTTTGGTAATGGCCGGCTGCGTCAGGTGCAAGGTTTGGGCAGCACGGGAGAAAGAGCCCTGGTCCACGACCGCGACGAACGCCTGGAGTGCCTGGATATACATTATATATTCCTTAAAGGAATCTAAAATATAAAAAAGATCAATTTGTGTTATGGATTCTATGCCGTTAGCATGAACCTGTATAGCCCATTCTCTGTATAAGGCTCATCCAAAACCCGCTACCCAAGAGGTTGGATCAACATGGCTGGCAAAACCCTGTATGACAAGTTGTGGGAGTCTCACGTCGTTAGCGAGCGTGATGATGGTACGGCATTAATCTACATCGACCGGCAGTTGCTGCACGAAGTGACCTCGCCCCAGGCGTTTGAAGGTCTGCGTCTCGCTGGCCGCAAGCCCTGGCGGTTGGATGCGAACCTGGCAACGCCGGACCACAACGTGCCGACCACGCCCGTGGAGCGTGCGCAGGGCGTTGAGGGTATCGTTGATCCGGTGTCCAAGATCCAGGTCCAGACGCTTGATGCAAACTGCGACGATTTCGGAATTCTTGAGTTCAAGATGAAAGATGCTCGTCAGGGCATCGTGCACGTTGTGGGGCCGGAGCAAGGGGCAACGTTGCCGGGCATGACGGTGGTTTGTGGTGATTCCCACACCTCAACCCATGGCGCATTTGGTGCTTTGGCACATGGGATCGGCACCTCGGAAGTGGAGCACGCGCTCGCTACCCAGTGTCTGGTGCAGAAGAAAATGAAAAACATGCTGGTGCGGGTGAATGGCAAGGTCGGACCGGGTGTGACCGCCAAGGACATCATTCTGGCGATCATTGGTCGTATCGGTACCGCTGGCGGCACCGGCTATGCCATCGAATTCGCCGGTGAGGCGATCCGCGACCTGTCGATGGAAGGTCGTATGACGGTGTGCAATATGGCCATTGAGGGCGGTGCCCGTGCGGGTCTGATCGGAGTCGACGAAACCACGATCAACTACGTGAAAGGGCGCCCCTTTGCACCGCAAGGCGAGATGTTTGAAAAGGCAGCGGCCTATTGGCGCACGCTCTCCTCGGATCCAGACGCCCAGTTTGATCATGTGGTCGAACTCGACGCCAGCGACATTGAACCCCAAGTGACCTGGGGTAATTCGCCGGAAATGGTGGCGGGAATCCACGGCCATGTGCCGGATCCTGATCGGGAGACCGATTCCGTCAAGCGTGAAGGCTACCGCCGCGCACTGAAGTACATGGGGCTGCAGGCAGGTCAGGCGATCAGTGACATTAAGCTTGATCGGGTATTCATCGGTTCCTGTACCAATTCCCGGATTGAAGATCTGCGCGAAGCGGCGGCGGTGGTTAAAGGCAAGAAAGTGGCCGCGAACGTTAAGCAGGCTTTGGTGGTTCCGGGTTCAGGTCTCGTCAAGGAGCAGGCCGAGCAGGAAGGCCTGGATCGAATTTTCATTGAAGCAGGTCTTGAGTGGCGCGAGCCTGGTTGCTCCATGTGCCTGGCGATGAATGCGGATAAATTGGGGCAGGGCGAGCACTGTGCGTCCACCTCCAACCGCAATTTCGAAGGGCGTCAGGGTTTTGCTGGCCGCACGCATCTGGTGAGCCCGGCGATGGCGGCCGCGGCGGCTATTCATGGGCATTTTGTCGACGTCCGTCAGGAAGTCAGTCACTAAATTCTGTGAGGTAAGGCATCATGAAAAAATTTACCCAGGAAACCGGAATTGTGGCGCCCATGGATCGCGCCAACGTCGATACCGACATGATCATTCCCAAGCAGT
>CAYXVO010000447.1:0-2878 GCA_964467875.1 uncultured Pseudomonadales bacterium
GAAGCGGTGTTCGACAACGTCACCCAACAGACGGGCAACGGCATCACGATAGGCCTGGCCGGCATCGCTCTTTTCATCGTGAATCACGGGTACACCCTGGTTGGACGCGGTCAGGACCGATTTGGACTCGGGGACGACGCCCAGCAAGTTGACCGAAAGAATATCCTGCACGTCCTGCACGCTCAGCATTTCACCCTTGAGGACACGCTCGGGGTTATAGCGCGTCAGCAACAGGTGCTCCTTGATTGGGTCCATGTTCTGCTCTGCGCGGCGTGATTTGCTTTGCAGAATACCAAGGATACGGTCGGAGTCGCGAACAGATGAAACTTCCGGGTTGGTGACGACAATGGCCTCGTCGGCAAAGTACATGGCCATGACGGCACCGTGTTCGATACCGGCGGGGGAGTCGCAGATGATGTAGTCAACCCGGTCCGCCAATTCCTTCAGAACCCGCTCCACGCCTTCAATGCTGAGGGCGTCTTTATCACGGGTCTGGGAGGCTGGCAGGATGAAGAGGTTATCTACATACTTGTCCTTGATGAGCGCCTGGTTCAGGGTTGCTTCCTGATTGATCACGTTGACGAAATCATAAACCACGCGTCGCTCGCAGTTCATGATCAGGTCCAGGTTACGCAGACCGACATCGAAGTCGATCACGGCGGTTTTGTGGCCGCGAAGTGCAATGCCGCTGGCAATGGACGCGCTGGTTGTGGTTTTCCCGACCCCACCTTTACCCGAGGTCACCGTAATAATTCTGGCCAAGGTTCGATACCTTCCGTTAGCTGTTTGGGGGAGTTGCGGACCGACAAGGGGCGCCCGCCAACTGAGATCTTGTTGCTAAATCATTGAGGAACAAGGCGACGTTTAACTCAGATGGGCTCGACGACAAGCCGGTCGTCGCGCAGAAATACCTGTACTGACTTACGCCAGTCTCTGTCGTTTTGCAAGTCCTCGCTGATTTTATACTGTCCGGCGACGGATACAAGCTCGGCTTCCAGACTGCGACAGAATATTCGGGCGCTGGTATCACCCATGACACCCGCCAAGGCTCGGCCCCGCAGCGGAGCATAGACATGGATATGGCCGTCGGCCAGCAGTTCCGCGCCAGCGCTGACCGGTGCCAGGACAATGAGATCGGCACCTGCGGCATAGATCTGCTGACCCGAACGGATCGGATAGTTAATCAGCTTGGTGGGCCGACCGTTGACCGGTACGGGTGCGGCCTCCGCCGGCGCGGCCTCTGCTGCTACATGCGCGGCCTCTGCGACCACAGTCGCGGCTGGCTTGAGTTCGGCTTCGACCGGGGCGGCGGTTTCATCCGCCGCCTGCGCTTGTTTATTGGCCGGCAATAGCAGCAGCCCTGCGCCACGAGCCGCGGTCTGATGCTCAAGGCGGCCGCCGCGAATCGCAATCGGCTTGATACCCTGGCGCTGGAACAGGTCTAGCAACTGGCGAAAATCGATCTCGCTATCGGGCTCGAGAAAGCGTTCCAAGCTCAGTACCACAGGGCTTTCGCGGAAAAACATGGGGGCCTGGCGAATCTTGTCCGCCAACTCCTGCTCCAGGCGTGGCAAGTCCAGGCTGATCAGTTCGATATGCGTTAGAGGAGCAAAGGTGGCGCGAACGCGGAAGCAAGCATTCGATTCGGCGGCTGAGTGACTGACCTGAGTCATTGGTCTCGATTCGTCCTTCTCTGTGGCTGAATGATCGGCTGCTGAACGGTAAGCAGAAATGATTGGCCAGAATTGTACTGGAGTCGCTCGCGGCGGTCTAATCCAATCCGGCTCACAGTAAACTTGAGTTGCGCCAGGCTCTGTATAAAAATACAGTGTCATCGACGTTCATGGCGGATGTCATAGGCTTTGCCCCTGGCCGTTCTTACGTCCATAAGCAAAGTCCGGCATGTCCACACCAGTGAAGCCAGGCACAGGTTCCAGTGACGATACGCAAGATACTGCACTTCGATGCCGATGCTTTTTTTGCATCGCTTGAGATCCGGGACAATCCGTCCCTGAAGGATCGGCCCGTGGCGGTCGGTGGCCGGCCGGAGCAGCGCGGCGTCATTGCGACCTGCAATTACGAGGCGCGCCGCTATGGCGTGCACTCGGCCATGGCTGCGGCGACGGCGTTGCGGCTGTGTCCCCATCTGGAAATTTTGCCGCCACGGTTTGAGCTGTATCGCGCGGTGTCGCGTCAGATGCATGAGATTTTTTCGGAATACTCCCACCTCATCGAGCCCCTGTCGTTGGACGAGGCTTATCTGGATGTCAGTGACAGCAATCAGTGCAATGGCAGCGCCACGCTGATTGCGCGCGAAATCAAGCAGCGCATTAAGCAGGAGTTGCGGATCACGGTATCGGCCGGGGCCGCGCCCAATAAATTTCTCGCCAAGGTCGCCAGCGACTGGCACAAGCCGGATGGCTTATTCGTGATTACGCCCGATCAGGTGGAGGCGTTTGTTTACCAGTTACCGGTTAGCCGCATTAATGGCGTTGGCAAGGTCACGGCGTCCCGTCTCAATGATCTGGGCATCCAAACCTGTGGTGACCTGCAGAGCCTGACCGAACTGGCGCTGGTTGAACATTTCGGCAAGCACGGCTGGCAGTTATTTCAAGCCGCACGGGGGATTGATCTGCGGCCGGTGGATGGCACCCAGGTCCGAAAATCCATTTCGGTTGAGCATACCTACCATCAGGATTTGCCGGATTTGGCAGCGGTCCAGGCACATTTGCCGCCCTTGTTGGAGGAATTGCGACAGCGTTGTGAGCGCAAGCAGATGGGGGATGAAATCATTGCAAAGCGCCTGGTGAAGATCAAATTCGGCGACTTTACCCAAACCACCCTGGAGCAAGCCGTGAATGCGTATCAGCCCTTGGAT
>CAYXVO010000448.1:0-2877 GCA_964467875.1 uncultured Pseudomonadales bacterium
TCGTCAACGTCGTTGTCTTCCTGTGGGAGCTGACGCTGTCCGACTCGCAGCTACTGTATGCGGCGGCGGATGTTCATTGTCTGTTGCCGCTCTATCAGAGCCAGTTGGCGCAACTGCAGGCGAAAGACTTCGTGAGTGCTGCCACGCAAGAGTTTGAGGCGTTGATCGAGGATGCCCGCCAGGGCCGCGATCCTTCTCTCTATTACCTCAAGATGAGGGGCGCCTGGCGCCTGGGGCGGGGCAAGCAGCAAGTGCTGCAGGCACTCTGTGTCTGGCGGGAGGCGGAAGCTCGCGCGCGTAACATACCGCGCTCGCGGGTTGCGTCGGATGCGCTGCTGATTGCCATGGCCCAGGATCAGCCGAACACCGTCGCGGAGTTGAGCCAGTGTGAGGGCGTGACTCATCGCCAGTTGAAGCAGGACGCGGACGTCCTGCTGAAGGTCATTCGTGAGAGCCGGAATGCGGGGGGTAGTCAGGTCCCACTGGAATTGATTCCGCGCCCGTTGGCGAAGACCCGCAAGGATCTATACGGCCGGTTGCGCGACCGTGTAAAGGCGCTGAGTGATCAGTTGGCGATTCCGGATTCGCTGCTCTGTAAAAAGGCCGTGCTGGAAAAGTTGGCGGACACCGTGCCCTTAGACCACTTGCCAGCCGAACTGCCGGTGGCCATCGAAGGATGGCGCGCGGATATTTTGGTGGAGCCTTTGCGATATGAGCTGAATGTCTACATTGAGGAACAGCTCAAAGCCGGCCAACAGGATCCGGAGCAAGCGGAATCTGATCAGGGCTCATCCGAGCAGGATTCATCTAGACCCGCGATGGAGTAACAGCACAATGCGTCTGGTATCTATATACAAAAGTCCGCGTAAAGAGGGCATGTACCTCTATGTGGACAAGCGCGTAGGGCTCAAAGAAGTGCCTGAACCCTTACTCGAGCGTTTTGGCAGTCCTGTTCACCTGATGGATATGCCGCTTAAGGCGAATCGTCCGCTCGCCCGCGTTACGGCTGAAGAGGTGCTGGCTGGTATTGATGCAAAGGGCTTTTATCTGCAAATGCCGTCGTCGGTGGATGAGTACATGAAGGAAATGCGTGACCTGGCGCTACGCGCCCAGGACAGGCATACCGCGCAATCGTGACGCCGGAAGAATGATGGTGGAGTCGAGATGTTGAGCACGCACAACTATGCCATTGCCTGGGGGCTATACCTGTTTTCATGCCTTGGCTTTTATTTACTGCTGTGGCCGCTGTTGTCCAGAATTCGCTGGGCGCTCCCGCGAAAGTTCCTGCGGGCGCTGCTGGCCGTTTTACTATTTACCCCGGCCATGACGGTTCCTGCCGAGAAACTCATGGCCCCGGCCACGCTGGTTGTGGTGTTTGAGGCCAGTCAGGGCAATATCGACGCTGCGGTACAGGCTGGCATGTTGTTAGTCCTGGCCCTGCTTGCGGTGCTCGGAATGTTGCTGTTGGAGGCTTTGTTCCGGCGTTTGCTGCAGCCTTCCGTGAGCGACGATTGACTGAGGTGGTTGAGTTCGAGCCCCAGTGTGAAATGGAGCACTGGAATGGCTCAAAGGCCAGCCGGTGTCTCCGCCTGTTCTACGCCCGCCAGTACGCCTGTACAGCGTTGTTAGTCCCCTAAAAGCTGCTATAACTGTATGTAGTTTTTATCCTGAACGGATGCGCTATTGCATCCGCTTTTCCTCTTGATAATGAACATGCTGGAGTGTCCGAAGCCCCGACTTCGCACCTCTGCCGAAAGGGCGGGTTATGCTGCGTAGGGTTGTTGTCTGTGTGTTGGTTGTGTTCAATTTTGTCACTCTGGCCCAGGCTAGAGAAGGCGAGGCAGTGTCGGCGCCGGCGCCGCTGTCGGATGTGCGAGTGCTGATCGATATTTCCGGCAGCATGAAGCAGAACGATCCGCAAAACCTGCGCATACCCGCGTTGAACCTGTTGACCCAACTGTTACCGGACGCACACCGTGCCGGTGTCTGGACCTTCGGTCAGCAAGTCAATCTCCTGATCCCCCATGGCAGCGTTGATGCCCGCTGGCGTGCCATGGCGCGCAGTAAGGCAGAGCAGATCAACTCGGTGGGTCTGTTTACCAATATTGGTGCGGTGCTGGACAAGGCCTTCTCCGATCACCAGGCCGGCCGGTCGTTCTCCGGCACGCATTTCATTTTATTGACCGATGGCGTGGTGGATATTGCCAAGGACCCAGCGCGCAATGCGCAGGAGCGCGAGCGCATCATTAATAGCGTGCTGCCAAAATTTCGGGGGGCGGGGGCGCGAATCCATACGGTGGCACTGTCCCGTCACGCGGATCTCATGTTGCTGGAGCGACTGGCCCTGGACACCCAGGGCTTAACAGCGGTCGCTGAATCATCGGCTGATCTCAACCGGATCTTTGTTCAGATGCTCGACCAGGCCGTACCTGCCGAGAAGGTGCCGTTGACGGGAAACACCTTTGACATTGATGCCAGCATTGAGGAGTTCACCGCCTTGGTTTTCACCGGGGCGGATGCAGATCCAGTCGAGCTGCAGGACCCTGACGGGCGCCGATACAGAGCGGCGGGCGCCGCTGAGAAGGTACGCTGGTACCGGGATCGCGGCTACGATCTGATCACGGTTGCGCAGCCAGCAGCCGGCGAGTGGACGATTCTGGCGGATCTGGATGCGGGAAGTCGGGTCACGGTGGTTACCGACTTGCGGATGGCCGTGAGCCCCTTGCCAGCCCATTTCTATCCTGGTGACGAACTGGAACTGACAGCGGCGTTTTTTGAAGACCAGCAACAGATTCTGGATCCAGGCTTTCTCGGCCTGGTTGATGTGGATCTTCGTATTACCAACGAAGAAGATTTATCCGGTACCAAACGGCTCTC
>CAYXVO010000449.1:0-491 GCA_964467875.1 uncultured Pseudomonadales bacterium
GAACTGCCTGAAGGTGTTGAAATGGTGATGCCAGGTGACAACGTGAAAATGGTTGTGACCCTGATTGCGCCGATCGCCATGGAAGAAGGTCTGCGTTTCGCGATTCGCGAAGGCGGCCGGACTGTGGGTGCGGGCGTTGTGGCTAAGGTCATTGCCTAAGTACTGATTTGTCGCGCAAGCGATAACACAGCGGAAAAGGGAGCTGCGGCTCCCGTTTTTGTTTATTAAGTTGACAGTCGAAAAATTGCTGCTTACAATTCGGCTCCTTTTTTAAAGGTTTAGGCCGCCGGCTGGTTAAATTGGAGTTTCTTCCTCATGCAAAGCCAAAAGATTCGTATCAGGCTGAAAGCGTTCGACTATCGCCTGATTGATCAGTCTACACAGGAAATTGTGGAGACGGCGAAGCGTACAGGTGCTCAAGTACGAGGACCGATTCCGCTTCCCACCAAAAAAGAACGCTTTACTGTGTTGGTTTCTCCGCACGTCAACAA
>CAYXVO010000449.1:501-2856 GCA_964467875.1 uncultured Pseudomonadales bacterium
GCGTGACCAGTACGAGTTGAGAACACACAAGCGCCTGCTGGACATCGTGGAGCCGACTGAAAAAACGGTTGATGCTCTCATGAAGCTGGATCTGGCCGCTGGGGTGGATGTGCAAATTAGTCTGGGCTAACGCCTGCTGCACATAACTCCCGGTGTAACTACATCAAGTGGCCATAGAGGGTGAAAGCCCCGTACACGTGAGGTAAAAATATGACAATTGGTATTGTTGGCCGCAAGGTCGGCATGACGCGCCTGTTCATGGACGACGGTCGTGCTATTCCGGTTACCGTGATCGAGGTTGAGCCCAACCTGATCTCGCAAATCAAGACCCTCGAGACTGACGGCTACAGCGCTGTGCAGGTCACGACGGGCTCCCGCAAAGCATCCCGTGTCACCAAGGCTGCTGCAGGTCACTACGCGAAGGCGGGTGTGCAGGCGGGTCGTGGTCTGTGGGAATTCCGCGCTGATGCCGCAGAGCTGGCTGATAAGAAAGTCGGTGAGCAAATCTCCCTGTCTGTGTTCGAAGTTGGTCAGCTGGTTGATGTTGCCGGTCAATCCAAGGGTAAGGGATTTGCTGGTGTTATCAAGCGCTGGAACTTCAGTGCGCAAGACGCAACGCACGGCAACTCCCTGTCTCATCGCGCGCCTGGCTCCATTGGCCAGAACCAGAGTCCTGGTCGCGTTTTCAAGGGCAAGAAAATGGCCGGTCAGCTCGGTAATGAGCGCGTGACTGTTCAGTCTCTTGAAGTGGTTCGGGTTGATGCCGACAAGAATCTGCTGCTGGTCAAGGGTGCGGTACCTGGTGCTACAGGTTCCGATGTCCTGGTCAAGCCGGCTGTTAAAGCCTGAGGGGTGGCGAGATGGAATTGAAAATTACCGGATCCGCAAACGGTGTAGTTAATCTTTCCGAGGCGCTCTTCGGCAATGATTTTAACGAGCCGCTGGTTCATCAGGTTGTTACTGCTTTCTTGTCAGGTGCTCGTCAGGGTACCCGTGCGCAGAAGACTCGCGCTGAAGTCAGCGGTGGTGGCAAGAAGCCCTGGAAGCAAAAGGGAAGTGGTCGCGCTCGTGCAGGGACAACACGTTCCCCGATCTGGCGTACCGGTGGTGTAACGTTCGCTGCTCGTCCGCAGGATCACTCCCAGAAAGTAAATAAGAAGATGTATCGCGCTGCGTTGCGCTCCATCCTCTCCGAGATCGTGCGTCAGGACCGTTTGGTGGTTGTTGAAAGCATTGCTGCTGATACGCCCAAGACCAAGCCGTTCACTGAGCAGTTGAAAGCCCTTGGCGTGAGTAATGTGCTGATTGTGGCAGAAGCTGTTGAGCAGAATCTGTATCTGGCAGCACGCAACATTCCTTACGTTGACGTTCGGGATGTGGTGGGTATCGATCCGGTTAGCCTGATCGCCCACGAGAAAGTTGTGGTCACGGTACCGGCGCTGAAGAAAATCGAGGAGATGCTGGGATGAACCAAGAGCGTATCTTTAAGGTCCTGAAGGGGCCGCATGTCTCCGAAAAGGCTACGGTGCTTGCTGAGAAACACAACCAGGTTGTGTTTAAGGTGGCGACGGATGCAACTAAGCCGGAGATCAAACAGGCTATCGAGAAGCTCTTCAATGTGAAGGTCGAGTCGATTCAGGTCCTGAACATGAAAGGAAAGCGCAAGCGCACCGTTCGTGGTCTCAGCAAGCGTAGCGATACGCGAAAAGCCTATGTTCGCCTCGCTGCGGGCAGTGATATCGATTTTCTGCACGTCGAGTAAGGTTGGAGGACACTGGTCATGGCATTAGTTAAGACAAAACCGACGTCTCCAGGACGCCGCCACCTGGTCAAGGTTGTTAACCAGGAACTGCACAAGGGCGCCCCTTACGAGCCGCTTCTGGAAAAGAAGAACCGCAAGGCAGGCCGGAACAATGCAGGTCGTATCACTGTCCGTCACAGGGGTGGCGGTCACAAGCAGCACTACCGTGTTGTTGACTTCAAGCGCAACAAGGACGGCGTCGTAGCTGTTGTTGAGCGTCTGGAGTACGACCCTAACCGTTCGGCGAACATCGCCCTGTTGAAGTATTCCGACGGCGAGCGCCGTTATATTTTGGCTCCGAAAGGAATGAGTGCCGGCGACGAAGTCCTGTCCGGCATCGATGCGCCCATTCGTGTGGGTAGCACATTGCCACTGCGCAACGTTCCGGTCGGTAGCACGATTCACTGTGTTGAGTTGAAGCCTGGCAAGGGCGGGCAGATTGCTCGTTCCGCTGGCTGCTCCGCACAGTTGATTGCTCGTGAGGGTGCTTATGCGACCCTGCGTCTGAAGTCCGGTGAGGTGCGTAAAGTCAGCATCGAATGCCGTGCGACGCT
>CAYXVO010000450.1:0-2850 GCA_964467875.1 uncultured Pseudomonadales bacterium
TCAAACAAGACCGGATCGAGGCGCTGGAATGCTGGGCCGTCGACCCCGCCAGCACCGATCCCAACGGCCGCAAGATCACGCTCAAGGCGCCCCACTTTGTGCTGGCCGGCAGTGCCATCGGCAGTCCGGGCCTGCTCCTGCGCTCGCAAGCGCCGGACCCCTATGCACGGCTTGGCAAGCGCACCTTCCTGCATCCGGTCAACATTTCGCTGGCGACCATGGGCGAGCCGGTCGATCCCTATCATGGCGCGCCTCAGTCGATCTACTCGGATGAGTTCGTCTGGAAGTACGGCGTCAGCGGCAGCAAGATGGGCTTCAAGCTGGAAGTACCACCCCTGCATCCGGGACTGGCGGCCAGCGTGCTCAGCCTCCACGGCACGGAGCTGACCGACACCATGGCAAACCTGCCCCATCTTCACGCGACCCTTGCCCTGATGCGCGACGGCTTTCACGACGAGAGCATGGGCGGACAGGTGGTACTCCGGGACAACGGCACACCGGCGCTGGAGTACGAGGTGACTGATTATCTGTGGGAAGGCTTGCGCGATGCCTACCTGCGCATGGCGGAGGCCCAGTTTGCCGCCGGCGCGAAGACAGTCCGCCTGCTGCACCTGGATGCCGGCGAATATCGGAGCTGGCCGGAGGCACAAGCGGCAATCCGCGAGCTTAAGATGGCCAAGTACCGCGCACGCCTGTTCACCGCGCATCAAATGGGCGGGTGCGCCATGGGCGAGGATCCTCGGACCTCCGTCGTCAACAGCTTGGGCGAGCACCACCAGATCGCCAACCTCAATGTTATCGATGCCTCTACCTTCCCCACCAGTATCGGCGCGAACCCACAATTGAGCATCTATGCCATGGCGGCCATGCAGGCAACACGCCTTGCCGGGCGCCTGAATGGCCCGACGCCAACCTGATTGGCCCGGGCTTATTCTGAATCACGAGGGGCTGGCGCATTGAGCCAGCCCCTCCACTTAGCTTAAGATGAACGGCTTATGGCGACGCCCTGGCGTCCGCCGCCCTGCTTGCCCGCGCTACAGGAAGCCGTATGAACACTGTCGTCTATCCCGGCACCTTCGACCCTATTACCCATGGCCACACTGACCTGGTTCAGCGTGCCGCCAAGCTGTTCGACAAGGTCATTGTTGGCGTTGCCGCCAACCCGAAAAAGAATCCCCTGCTACCGCTTGAGCGCCGCGTGGAACTGACGCGCCAGGTCCTGGCACACCTCCCCAATGTGGAAGTGGTCGGATTCAGCAACCTGCTGGCGGAATTCGTGCGCGAACATCAGGGCAATATCATTCTGCGCGGCCTGCGCGCGGTGTCCGATTTCGAATATGAATTCCAGCTGGCCGACATGAACCGCAAGCTGGCACCCGGCATCGAAAGCCTGTTTCTGACCCCCACCAACCATCTCTCGTTCGTGTCCTCGACCCTGATCCGGGAAATCGCCGCACTGCGGGGCGACATCACGGAGTTTGTGGATCCGCTGGTGGCACAAGCGCTCAAGGATCATTTCGGCTACTGATTCAGGGCGTGAAACCCGGCATAATAAAGCGCCCGCCCACGCACTTTCCGAGGTAAATCCATGGCTTTGATCATTACCGACGACTGCATCAATTGTGATGTCTGCGAGCCGGAGTGCCCGAACGAGGCGATCTCCCCCGGCGCGGAGATCTACGTGATTGATCCCAACAAATGCACCGAGTGTGTCGGCCACTACGACGAACCCCAGTGCCAGCAAGTCTGCCCCGTGGACTGCATCCCGCTGGACCCGGCGCACGTGGAAACCGATGACGAGTTGATGGCGAAATACCAACGCTTAACCGACCAATAGGGGATCGTCATGAATCTGGAACGGACGCCGTACCAACACCTCACCTACCCGCCCAGCCTGTTGCGCGCCCTGCTGCTCTGCCTGATCGGCCTGCTCTGCCTGACCGGCTGCGCGAGCCAGCCGCCGACCAACGCCGCCATCGCCAGTGCCCATCCCCTGGCAACCCAGGCCGGCTTACGGGTATTGGACGAAGGTGGCAACGCATTTGATGCCGCCGTTGCCACGGCGGCCGTGCTATCCGTGGTCGAACCCTACAGCGCCGGCTTGGGCGGCGGTGGTTTCTGGCTCCTCCATGACGCCCGCAACAAGCGCTCAACGGTGGTGGATGCCCGCGAGGTGGCCCCCTTGGCCGCCAGTCACGACATGTACCTCGACGCCGATGGCAATCCCCGCGCCGATCGCCCCTCGATCGATGGCCCCTTGGCTGCGGCCATCCCCGGCCAGCCCGCCGCCTTCGCCCATATTGTCGAACGCTACGGAAAATTGCCGTTGTCTCGAGTACTGCGGGATGCCGCTCGCCTGGCGCGAGAAGGATTCCGCATTGGTCCGACCTATGAGCGCCTGGCGCGCCTGCGCCAGGATAGTCTGCGCCGCTACCCTGACAGTCGCGACCAATTCCTTGACGAGGGTGAAGCACCCCGCAGTGGCAGCATCCTGGAACAGCCCCAGCTGGCGCGAACGCTGCACCTGCTGGGCCGGCATGGTCATCAAGGCTTCTATGGCGGTGAAATTGGCGAAGAACTGGTGCAGGACGTGCGGGAAGCCGGTGGCATCTGGAGCTTGGAGGATCTGGCGCAATATCGGGTGATCGAGCGAGAGCCCCTGGAGGCCTGGTTGCCGGGCGGCATACGGGTGGTGACCGTGCCGCCACCCTCCTCCGGGGTCGCGCTCCTGCAAATGCTGGGCATGTTGCATGAATTTGAGTGGCGCGAGCTTGACCCCGTGATCCGCAAGCATTTGATCGTGGAAGCGATGAAACTGGCCTACCGCGACCGCGCCACGTACCTGGGCGA
>CAYXVO010000451.1:0-2839 GCA_964467875.1 uncultured Pseudomonadales bacterium
GGACCACCTGAACCGAGTTGACTTCCTCTCCCCGCCCATAAACCAATACGCCTTCGTAGTTACGCAGCTTGCGCGCCTCCAGCATTCGCTGCATCCAGTCCTGCGCATCCGCGTCGGCAAGGCTGGTCAGCGGCCAGGCCAATGCCAGCCAAAACCCCCAAACGAGCGCCACCAGTGGATAGCGAGGCCGAAACACGGAATTCGATTGCATCATGGTCGTTGCCGTTTCGTCACATCTGATTACACCGGTAGGCTAGCGCTGCGGGGCTGGCATTGCTTCATGTCCGACCAGGCGCGCGAACGGCACGGTCGTTTGCCCATTGCTGAGCGCCGCATGCTCGGCATGGCGCATGAGATAGCTATTGAGCCGATGCAGATGCTCGTCACTCATCGTCTGCTCAGTCACTGGCTTGGCATTCAGCGGAGCACGCCGATCCAGAGGAATACTCCGCAACGTCGATACATCGCTGGCGACCAACGCCGTATCCCGGGGCGCCGAAACCAGAGCCGGCGCCACCCTTGACGCGGCAGGCCCCGAGGCCATCTGCACCATGGCTGTGGGCGACGCGGTCGATGGTTGCTCACGCATTAACTGAGCAGAAAAAATCACGGCGAATGCCACCGAGGCGGCTACCGCCACACCTCCGAACAAATGCCGGCGCAGCTTAACTGCTGAAATCTCGCGGGAATCCTGCTGTGCAGGCGGAGTCAAACCAGGCTCCGCCTCCAGGGCTGATGCAACCCGCGCTCGGATATCCAGCCTTGCCAGAGTACCCTGGCCCGCCAGCACTGCATGGACCGCCTGGTAGCGTTGCATGGCTGCCAACGCGTCTTCGGAAACAGACTGCTTCAGCAAGCGCTGAAGCTCCAGCTCACTGAGCTCGTCATCGACCAGTGCCGAGAGAGACTCCCGGACCTTGTGCTCTTCGTTCATGAAATCACCTCTCGGAAACCCAGTGATTACCATCGTTCAGGATGTTCAATGCCTGTTACCTTTACTCAGTGACAAATTGTGCTCAGTGACAAATTGACACCCGCTCTAAAAACGGACTTCATTCGTCGTTTCCAAAAATCGGCTGCATCCTGCTGTTTTCGTTACTGCTGCTTTCGTTACTGCTGTCTACGTTACTGCCACCTTCATAGTCCATAGACGGCTCTTCTCGAGTTCTGCCCCGCCCGGCCTCACGACCTCAGCGTACCGCGCTGCCGGGGCTATCCAGCAAGGGCGCAATCTTACCGTCAACGGCCTCGCGCGCCCGAAAAATACGGGATCTCACGGTACCAACCGGACAGTCCATGACCTCGGCAATATCTTCATAACTTAAACCGTCGAACTCCCGCAGGGTCAGAGCCACCCGCAGATCTTCCGGCAAATCCTGAATGGCCTGGTAAATCGCTTTCTCCAGCTCATCCCGATACAACAAGCGTTCCGGCGATTCGATATCCTTCAAGCCGTGACTGCTTTCAAAATACTCGGCGTCTTCCAGCTCCACATCGCTGCCCGGCGGGCGCCGGTTACGCGCGACCAGGTAGTTCTTCGCGGTATTGATGGCGATCCGGTATAGCCAGGTATAAAACGCACTGTCGCCCCGAAAGTTCGCCAATGCCCGATACGCCTTGATGAACGCCTCCTGGGTCACGTCCATGACTTCGTGGGAATCATGCACATACCGGCTGATCAACGCGGCCACTCGGGTCTGGTACTTGATCACCAGCAAATCGAAAGCCCGCTTGTCGCCTCGCTGAACCCGCTTAACCAACTGCTGATCCGTTTCCACCGTCGTCATGCCGTCCACCCATGCGAGGCGGACAAGGCGAGCCCAAGGGTTCGATGTGAATGCAAGACGTGATAACGCTCCGGCAATCTTTTCCAATAGACTGCGGGGCTATACGAAAGTTCCAAGGGGGATTGGGTCAACGGCATGCTCAATGGCTGTTCGTCCAGTTATTTCGTCGGGTGTCGCTTACGGTCCGTGGTGTGATCACTCATGTTTTTATGCAAACCTAGCCTGCGTCCGGCAGGATGTCAGGTGCGTCAGACCATCAACTGGAGCGTGACGCCAGCACATACGCCGCGACAAAGGCTATTCGTTCCGCGCCCTGCCCCATGGTAAAGTTAGGAAATTCGACTCGCCACGAGGCAACGGTCTTCGAGCTCGAAACTCGTTTTCATCATATAACAGTTCGAAACCCATGACGATTTCTTACCAATACGACGTCCTGATTATCGGTTCCGGCGCAGCCGGCCTGACGGTTGCGCTGAACCTGCCGCCCGAGGTCCGGGTTGCGGTGATCAGCAAGACCCGCCTGCAAAGCGGTTCAACGCCTTGGGCCCAAGGCGGCATCGCCGCCGTGCTGGACCAGGCGGATACGGTCGAATCACACGTTAAAGACACGCTGCGAGCCGGTGCCGGACTGTGCCATCGAGATGCGGTGCGCTTCACCGTGGAACACAGCCGCGCCAGCATCGAGTGGCTGATCCAGCAGGGCGTACAGTTCACTGAACGCGACGAGGAGGCGCCGGATGACGGCTTCGCCTATCACCTGACCCAGGAGGGAGGCCATAGCCACCGCCGCATCATTCATGCCGCCGATGCCACGGGGCTGGCGGTATCCGATGCACTCTGCGAGCAGGCCAAACAGCGCTCAAATATCGACATCTTCGAAAATCGGGTCTGCGTCGACCTGATCACCCACCGCAAGCTGTCCCTGCCCGGCAACCGGTGTGTGGGCGCCTATATCCTCAATCGTGACAGCAGCCACGTCGAGCTGTTCCGAGCTCGCTTTGTGGTGCTTGCCACCGGTGGCGCCAGCAAGGTCTACCTCTACACCAGCAACC
>CAYXVO010000452.1:0-2838 GCA_964467875.1 uncultured Pseudomonadales bacterium
TGGCGGCCCTGTTCAACACGGTCGACAGCTACGACACCCACAACAAGATTCCCGAATACTTTGCCGCCGTGGACGAGGCCGCCCGCGCCGCCGACCGCACGGCCGTCATTTCCGTGGGCTGGGATCCGGGCCTGTTCTCGCTTAATCGCCTGTTCGGCGAGGCCATCCTGCCCAAGGGCGAAACCTATACCTTCTGGGGCAAGGGACTCAGCCAGGGCCATTCTGATGCGGTGCGGCGGGTGCCGGGCGTCAAGGCCGGCGTGCAGTACACCATTCCATCCACTGAGGCGATGGAGCGCGTGCGCAGCGGCTCGTTACCTCAGCTTTCCACCCGGGAGAAGCACATCCGCGAATGCTACGTGGTGCTCGACCAGGGCGCCGACGCC
Organism: uncultured Pseudomonadales bacterium; assembly: GCA_964467875.1. Taxonomy (GTDB): domain Bacteria; phylum Pseudomonadota; class Gammaproteobacteria; order Pseudomonadales; family Oleiphilaceae; genus JAEZAA01. The sequence goes on from CAYXVO010000452.1 coordinate 387, forward strand.
ACGGCCGTGGAACAGGCCATCGTCACCATGCCGGATTACTTCGCCGACTACGACACGACCGTACACTTTATTTCCGAAGAGGAACTGCGCCGCGATCACGCCACCATGCCCCACGGCGGTTTCGTTATCCGCAGCGGCCAGACCGGCACAGGCAGTAATCAGGTGGTGGAGTTCTCGCTCAAGCTCGACAGCAATCCGGAGTTTACCGCCAGCGTGCTGGTGGCCTACGCCCGCGCGGCGTTCCGGTTGCATCAACAAGGCCAGCATGGCGCGCGCACGGTGCTCGACATCGCGCCCGGCCTGCTCTCACCCAAGAGCCCGGAGCAGTTGCGTAAAGAGCTGCTTTGAATAGGTTATGCGGCCCATAACGCTATTTAGCCAGGGCTGCACGAATTGTCCTGAGCTATAGGGACTGGGACCCGCTCTCCACTCGGGGCGCGGTCCCCTCGGCCTGTTTTCCGTCAAAATCCGCGTACTGCATGGCTTTTAGCCGGCTCAGCGTTCGCTTGAACGCAAACTGCAATGCGCCTTCCGTGTATAGCTCGTCCAGCGGCACTGCCGCTTCCACAAGCAGCACCACACCCCGGTCATAACATTCGTCTACCAGGGCGATAAAACGCCGCACGCTATCGTCGTTTCTGGACAGCGCCAACAGCTGCCGGTCTCCGGCTACTACGCGGGCGGCGGCGTCTTCGGTGCCTCGTGCAATGCGGGCGTCACGCTGGGGTGCGCCAAGGCAGGGCACCCGGCTGAGCAGAATGGCATCGGCCTGGTCGCAGAGGGCGATGTAGTCCAGGGCGGAAAACGGCTGCTCGCACAGCGCCGCGTAATCACACCAGAGCACCCGCTGTGCGGCGCCTCGTAACGCCAGCCGTCGTCCGCCGATTTCGATGTCGTGTGGGGTGGGAGTCGTGCCCTGGGTCAGGCGCTGGAACAGGGACGCGAACCGCTCCGGCTCCGACGCATCATGCACCCAATAGCGCTGCCGTTGCCGGCGCTGATGCAAGCGGTGGTCCTGGGCACCCGCCAGTTGCACCACCTCCATGTGAGCGGTGAGCGCGGCGATGGCGGGCAGGAATTGAGCCCGATTGAAGCCGTCGGCATAAAGCGATTCCGGTGGCTGGTTGGAGGTAGCCACCAACACCACGCCCCGCTGAATCAGGTTGCGGAACACGCCGCCCAGCAGCATGGCGTCGGCGATGTCGCTGACAAAGAGTTCGTCAAAGCACAGCACCCTATAGCGAGCCGCCAGTTGTGCGGCGAACAGGGACAGGGGCTCCGGCGTGCCGGTCAGGCGAAACAGTTCCCGGTGCAGATCACGCATGAAGTGGTGAAAGTGCTGGCGCAAGGCAGGCACGCGCAGGGTCTGGTGGAATTGGTCCATCAGCCAGGTTTTGCCGCGTCCCACTGGCCCCCATAGATACACGCCCCGCACGGATTCAGCAGATGCCGCTCCGTGCAATGCCTGATGGCACCGCTGCAATGCCCGCACGGCGGGCTCCTGGGCCGGATCCGGGATGAATCCATGCGTCAATGCGGCCTGGTAACGGGCTTGGGGTGAATCTTGCGAGGGGGGCATGACATCTGGCCTGGTCAGCGAAGGGAGTAATCGGCAAAAACAAAAAAGGGACGGGGGGAATGTTATATCCGCCCCGTCCCTTTCTACAACCGGCTAGGAGACTAGCCGATCAGTCGTTTACGCCATGATGTCGACCAGAACGTTCAGGTCGATGCAGCGTCAGGCTCAGTCTGGAACCGGAAAAGGTTCCAGCTTGGATTCCCAAAGCGAATCTTCGCCCTCGGTGGATTGCAGTGACAGCAGGACTCGCGCCAGAGCCGTTCCGGTATCACCCTGAACCTTGGCGATCGTCATTTCGATATCAATGTCACCATCGTTAAAGGTCACCGCCACCGCACCTGCGGAATTGATGCTCCACTCGCCCACAAAAGATTGGTCTTCGCCGACTTCCATAACCGTGACTGTGCCTGTCTCAATGTCTGCGTTCGGGTCTATGGGGTAGTCATTACTGAACGCGAACTGGAAGGCGGACTCGGTATCATCCGCAAAATCAACGGCAACACGGAAGGTGGAACCTTTCAGTTGTTCGGTGGTGGGGAAGAAGCCTGGGAAGTCACGAGTTGCCTGAATGGTGCCCAGCTCGCCGTCGGCGTTGAAGTCCTGCAGCGTAGCGGCGAAGCTACCAAGGCGCATGAATGAGTAGGTGCCTTCGTTCATGTCGCCGAAGCGGAGGTCGCCCCATGGCATGATCTGCATGGTCTCGCTGTCCTGATCGCTTGGGTCTTCGGCGTTATACAGACCACCGGGACCGTCGGTGTCGACACTGGCGCCTAGCGTCTGGAAGTTACCATTGACCAAGCTGTACGTGCCGAACTCGCCAGACAGAGGCTGTGGATCTTCGCCCACATAGGGCTCCTGGTTATTGGTATGGGC
>CAYXVO010000453.1:0-2811 GCA_964467875.1 uncultured Pseudomonadales bacterium
CATCTGGCGGAAGAAGAACGTGAGTAACAGCGTGCGAATGTGCGATCCGTCGACGTCGGCGTCCGTCATGATGATGATGCGGTGATAGCGAATCTTGTCCGCATCGAATTCCTCACGGCCAATGCCACAGCCCAGCGCGGTGATCAGCGTGCCCACTTCCGCCGATGCCAGCATCTTATCGAAGCGTGCCTTCTCCACGTTGAGGATCTTGCCCTTCAACGGCAGAATTGCCTGGGTTTTGCGGTCGCGGCCTTGCTTGGCGGAGCCGCCAGCGGAATCACCCTCCACAATGAACAGTTCGGACAGGGCGGGATCTTTCTCCTGACAATCCGCAAGCTTTCCAGGAAGGCCTGCAATGTCCAGGGCGCCCTTTCGACGCGTCATTTCGCGCGCCCGCCGCGCCGCTTCCCGCGCACGGGCAGCGTCGATGATCTTGTTCACCACCGACTTAGCCTCTTGTGGATTCTCCCGTAGGTAATCCGCGAAGATATTTCCCATCTCCTGTTCCACGGCCGTTTTTACTTCGGACGAGACCAGCTTATCCTTCGTTTGGGACGAGAACTTGGGATCCGGCACCTTGACCGATACGATGGCGGTGAGGCCCTCACGTGCATCGTCACCCGTAGTCGCAACCTTGGCCTTCTTCTGCACATTCTCCTGCTCGATATAGACGTTCAGGGTGCGGGTGAGGGCGCTACGGAATCCGGCCAGGTGAGTTCCACCATCACGCTGGGGAATGTTATTGGTGAAACAGTAAAGGTTTTCCTGAAAGCCGTCGTTCCACTGCAAGGCGACCTCGACACTGATGCCGTCCTCTCGCTGCTTGGTGAAGTGGAATACGCGGTTAATGGGGTTCTTGTTGGTGTTGAGGTATTCAACAAACGCCATCAATCCGCCGTCGTACTGGAAGATCTCTTCCTTACCACTGCGTAAGTCCTTCAGTAGGATCTTCACTCCCGAATTAAGGAACGCAAGCTCCCGAATGCGCTTGGCCAGGATTTCGTAGTGGAATTCGATGTTGGTGAAGGTTTCCGCAGATGGCCAGAAGTGCAAGGTGGTTCCGCTACGGTCGGTTTCCCCAACAGGCGCTAACGGCTGCTGCGGCACACCATGGCGATAGACTTGCTCATAGACCTTGCCAGCCCGGCGAATGGTCAGCTTCAGTTCCTTGGACAGGGCATTTACAACCGAAACACCGACCCCGTGCAAACCGCCAGACACCTTATAGGAGTTGTCGTCGAACTTACCGCCGGCGTGCAACACGGTCATGATCACTTCAGCTGCGGAAACACCTTCTTCAGGATGAATGTCGACCGGGATGCCACGACCATTGTCCGAGACAGAGATGGACTCATCAGGATGGATCGTGACCCGGATGTCGTCACAATGTCCGGCGAGGGCTTCGTCAATGGAGTTGTCCACAACCTCGAAGACCATATGATGAAGTCCGGTGCCATCGTCCGTGTCGCCAATGTACATTCCAGGGCGCTTGCGAACGGCATCCAGCCCCTTCAGTACCTTGATGCTGGACGAGTCATATGCTTTTTCAGTCATTTCGTCAGAAACTCCTCGCTGGTTCGAAGTGGAACCTCATTCACACCACCCTGTTCCACGTGGAACATTTTGAGAGGTAGATCCGGGCTCCAATAATGTGACGCGACGTCCTTGTTGAGGGACGTAATAAAAACCTGTGTCTGAAGTTGCTCTAGCAGGCGGCAAAACACCCGGGCGTTCTGATCATCCAGCTCTGCATGAAGATCATCGATCAAATAGATGCTAGCCTGCTTCGTCAGATCCGCAAGACAGGCGCCTTGTGCCAGCTTCAGGGCACAGATGACGACCTTTTGCTGTCCCCGGGACAAATGGTCCCGCGCATCCAGTCCTTGCACCGTCAAGCGAAGATCGCACCGATGGGGTCCTGCCAGCGTGCGCCCGCCCGCGATATCTCGATCACGACCGGCCAGCAATACCTCTGCAAAGCTCCGGTCCTTGCCCCAGCCCCGGGCATAGTCGATTCGAATATGCGCCGTATCTATCTGGAAGGCCTCCAGCATGCCGCGAACCTTGGGCTCCAAGAGATCAAGGTAACGCCGACGCGCCGCGTCGATAATCTCGCCGTAGTGAACCAAATGCTCGTCCCACACGGCCAGCTGGCGACCGTCTATTCTACCACGTCGGAGCAAACTGTTCCGCTGTTTCAGGCTGCGCTGGTAATTGCGCCAGTGTTCCAGATAGCTATGTTCCACGTGGAACACACCCCAATCCAGGAACTGCCGGCGCCCCAGGGGACCGCCGTTCAACAGCTCAAAGGTTTCCGGTAGCAGTAGCACAACCGGAAGAAGTCCGGCCAACTCGGCGACACTGCCGACCGTACCACCATCGACACGGTATCGGGTTTCCCCATTACGGGCCTTTCCGACACCCAGTTCATGAGAAACATTGCCCCGCGAAACCCGGCCATAGATGATTGCTTCCTCCTCCCCCAGACGAATCACGGAACTCATCTGCCGACTCCGGAACGAACGACCTAACGCCAGGACATGAATCGCCTCCAACACGGACGTTTTGCCACTGCCATTCGATCCATAAAGAAGGTTCACCCGCTCTGACGGATCCAGGCTGATCTGTGCCAGATTTCTCAGGTTTTTCACCCGCAATTTCTGCAGCAAACTCATGAAAGGCAGGCACCATTGGTGGCGAGAATAATTGCCTCGGCGAACGCACCATGGGCGTCATTTTCGATCACAAAAGCGGCTATACAAGGCGTGGCTATGACGGATCGAGCGGCGCTACCAAGGGAGGCGAGAGGGA
>CAYXVO010000454.1:0-2810 GCA_964467875.1 uncultured Pseudomonadales bacterium
GGCGCTCAAGGTGTCCTGCCACTGCAGGCGTTCCGTCTCCAACGGCTCGGCCCAGTCCGCAAGGTGGTCTCGCTGTTCCACGGAGATGGGAAACAGGGGCTGGTTCGATCGCAACAGAATCGACAGTTGGTCCAGGCTGACCAGCACCTCGGAGCGATCGCCCAGTTGGCGCAGGCGAATGCCGGGACTGACGGGCAGGCCCCGAACCAGGCGGGCATTGAACTTCTTCTGGCGCCGGGCATGGCCCTGGGCGCTTTCATCGTCGGCCGAAACCTCCGGCGCGGGTGCCTTGGTCGCGGCGGTCCGGCGCTTGAGGCGCTGGCCTTGTGCCATGAGTTGCTTCAAGGTGGGCGTGGTACGGGTCTTTTTGGTCATGTGTGGGCCGTTAAAGTCTACGGCAACCTAGATGGGGATCTGTGCCCAGGCCGGGGGACACAGAGGTGAACAATCTTCCGGCGCACATCAGGTATTGTAAACAACGCAGGCCCTTCCCGGTACAGAGGAATGGCGCCTGTGGCTTCTTATGGCTTCTTGTTTATGGCTTCTTGTTTATGGCTTCTAGTGGGCTAAGTTGGGGAAGCGCTAGTAAGTGCGCCGACATCCATTGTTTGGAATCAGCGCATCAGGTTGAGGAAATTTCCGGATGTCGCCGTTCATGTAGATAATCGAGACGGCCTGAATTTTGGCACAAGCAATGTTGTGGTTGTACCACACTTGGCGCCATTTTGTGACGGATCCGGTGAGCGGGTGGACGTTGGATTGCCCGGATGCCAAGGGCCCCTTCAGCGTCAACGTGTACAAGGACTGGCCACTCTTCTCATCAAGCGCTGCTTCGCCCGCGAGATTAAAGGTTTCGACATCAAGGTCAATGGACTGAATGGCCCTGGCCGAGGTGTTGAAGAGGGTGACATGAAAATCAACCGCGCCGGAGCTATCGGGCCAGGTTGTGCCGTAGTCGGTGATAACGAGAAGAGGTTGCCGCTCTTTTTCTGCTTGCCGGACAAAATCCGGCTTTGTGTAGCAGCCAGCGGTAACGATTATACAGGCGACGATCAAAAGGATTCTCACCTAAACACCTCTCATTCAAACTTCTACGTCGAAGAAGAGGAATTATCACCTTTTTCCTGGCGGTTGATAGCGCTGGAGTCTCATTCGTACATTTATAACCTGCCAGATTGTGCGGATGTGCAAGTTTCAATACCTGTATGATGTGGTGAAAGAACGGCCGGATTGGTCGCCTGCACCTGCCTGACGGATTTTTTGGCGGGCGAAGTCCTTTGAGAGATCCTTGTAATCATGCAAATTGAGGCCAGGAATATACCCGAGCCCGACGTAACCTGCGCGAACTGCTCCGCGTGCTGTTGTCGATTGGAAGTGCTGCTGATTACTGACACGGGCGTACCCGAGCGCTTTGTGGAGATCAATAGCTTTGGGATGAGCGCGATGGCACGCCTGGAGGATGGCTGGTGTGCGGCCCTTGATCGTCAGACCATGCGCTGCACGATTTACGACAGGCGGCCCTGGGTGTGCCGGGAGTTCGAAATGGGTTCCTACGAATGCCTGGTGGAACGGGCTGACAACCTGTAGCGGCCCCCACGCACCAGAGTAGCCCGCACCAAAGTAGCCCGCACCAAAGTAGCCAGGGATGCAGGCCGACCCTGATTCAGCGGCCGCCACCTTAGCGCGGCTTGGCCCGCTCGTATTGCTTCGGCCAGGCCAGGTCCTCACCCAGAAAGTGCGCCGCGTGCAACGGCCATTGAGGGTCCCGCAACGATTCCCGTGCCAGCAGCACCACATCGGCTTGCCCTGTGACCAGGATCTGCTCCGCCTGAGGTGCCGCCGTGATAAAGCCCACCGCCCCGGTGGCGATGTCCGCGCGCGTTTTGATGGCCTCGGCGAATGGCACCTGAAAGCCCGGGCCGGCGGGGATTTTGGCATCGGGCACCAGGCCGCCGGTGGAGACGTCGATCAGATCCACCCCCAGCGCCTTGCACTGGCGGGCGAATTCAACCGACTGTTCCAGGTCCCAGCCTCCCTCCGCCCAGTCGGTCGCGGAGACGCGGACAAAGAGCGGCAGATGAGCGGGCCAGATATCCCGCACGGCGCGGATTACCGCCAGTGGCAGGCGCATGCGGTTTTCCAGGCTGCCGCCATAGGCATCGGTGCGCTGGTTGGCCAGGGGCGAGAGAAACTGGTGCAGGAGATAGCCATGGGCTGCGTGGACCTCGGCGACCTCGAAACCGGCGGTGAGGCTGCGCTGGGCCGCGGCGGCGAATTGCTCGATCAGGGTCTGGATATCCGGCTCGCTCATCGCCTGTGGTTCGGGAAAGTCGGGGCTGAAGGCGAGCGCCGAGGGTGCCAGCAGCCGGCTCCAGCCACCCTGGTGTTCGTCCAGCATCTGGCCGCCTTCCCAGGGGGCGGCGGTGGACGCCTTGCGGCCCGCATGGGCGAGTTGAATACCGGGAACCGCGCCATTCTCCTTCATGAAAGCGGTGATGCGCCGATACGCCTGCGCCTGCTCGTCATTCCAGATTCCCACGTCATGTGGCGAGATACGGCCCTCGGCACGCACCGCTGTCGCCTCAGAGATGATGAGCCCCGCGCGACCGACCGCGAACGAGCCGAGGTGCACCATGTGCCACGGCTGCGGCATACCGTCCTCTTGCATACAGGAGTATTGACACATGGCGGCGACCCACAGTCGATTCATGGCGATCACACCGCGCAGCTGGATCGGCTCAAACAGCAGCGGCTGGGTATCGATTTTCGACATTGAAACCTCACTCTAGTTGCGCTCTCATTCAATACAA
>CAYXVO010000455.1:0-2808 GCA_964467875.1 uncultured Pseudomonadales bacterium
ACTGACGATTGCCTCGTCCTCCACATTGATCTCGACCACGTAGTCGATCTTGACGTTGGCGCTCTTCAGCGCTTCCGCCTGGGGAATGGTGCGGGGAAAGCCGTCGAACAGAAATCCGTTCTCGCAGTCTTTTTCCTTAATTCGCTCCTGAACCAGAGCAATGATGGTCTCATCGGACACCAGGCCGCCGGACGCCATGACTTCCTTGACCTTGAGTCCTAACGGAGTGCCGGCTTTGACTGCGGCGCGCAGCATATCGCCGGTGGAAATCTGGGGGATCTTGTAGTGCTCGGTAATGAACCGTGCCTGGGTGCCTTTTCCGGCACCCGGGGCGCCTAACAAAATAACTCTCATGTCCTTAACACTCCTCAATCACGCTGGCCGTCAGAGTTCGATGACATCGCGGCGAGCCGCGGCGGACCACCTTAACGGGCTGTCTCGCCGAACACAAGCTGACGCCTGATCTCTAATTTCTGCGTCCGTGTAGGGAATCCGCACTGCTTCTGCTCAGAAAACCAAGCCTGCAGACAACCGTGCGCTCGAAAAACTGGGGGTCCGAAACCAGAACTCTTGCAAAAAGATTTCGGAAAGGGTGGGGATTATACGTACATCGGGACCCGGGAAAAAGGGGCAGCCGTATTCAAGCCACCTGCCCCAGGATAATCCCCGCCATGTAAACCTCTCGCCTAGCCGGTATTTCGCATACCCGCGGCGATGCCCGCCATCGTCACCTGCAAAGCCCGCTCGACCGTGGCATACGCGCGATCGACCTCGGCACGGTCACGATAAAGCAGCTCGACCTGCAGGTAATGCAAGGGGTCCGTATAGGGATTACGAACCTGCATGGAGTGGCGAAACACCGGGTTGCCGGTCAGAAGTTCGGTCTGGCCCTTTAGGCGGTTCACCTGCTCCACGGCCTTCACCAGACGCTGGCGCAACGCAACCCCCAAGGGTCTTAATTCTGGCGACACCAACCGTTCCTCGTAGTAACTGGCAATGGCCAGGTCCGCCTTGGCCAGCACCATTTCCATCATGTCCACATGAGTTTCGAAAAACGGCCACTGGGCTAGCATCTCCTGCAGAACAGCCTCCTGCCCTTCACCGAAGGCCTGTTCCAGGGCGTCCTCGCCACCCAGCCAGGCCGGCAGCATCAAGCGCATTTGGGTCCAGGCAAAGATCCAGGGAATGGCGCGCAGACTCTCGATTCCGCCGCCGCTCCTGCGCTTGGCGGGCCGACTGCCGATTGCCAGTTTTCCCAGCTCCTGTTCTGGCGTGGCGGCCCGAAAATAGGGCACAAAGTCGGCCTCCTCGCGCACCACGCCCCGATAGGACTTCACCGCAGTGTCGGCCAGACGGTCCATCATCTGCCGCCACTGGGGCTTGGGCTCGGGTGGTGGCCGCAGCGATGCCTCCAAAACCGCGCCGGTATAGAGAGTAAAACTCTGCACCGCCAGCTTGGGAAGACCGAACTTGAAGCGGATCATCTCGCCCTGCTCGGTAATGCGCAGGCTGCCGGCCACGGACCCCGGAGGCTGCGAAAAAATGGCCCGATTGGCCGGTCCGCCGCCGCGTCCCACGGTCCCTCCCCGACCATGAAACAGGGTGAGCCGCACGCCATGTTTACGCGCCACCTGCACCAACGCCTCCTGAGCCCGATACTGAGCCCAGGCCGCCGCCAACTGGCCGGCATCCTTGGCTGAATCGGAATAGCCGATCATGACCTCCTGATAATCGCCGATGTATTCCCGATACCAGGGAATAGACAATAGCCGGTCAATGACCGGCGCCGCCTCGGTCAGATCCGCCAGGGTTTCGAACAGGGGCACGATCCGCATCGGAAACTTCATGCCGGATTCCCGCAGCAGGAGAATCACCAGCAACACGTCCGATGGATGATGGGCCATGGAAATAACGTAGGAGCCCAAGGCCTGAACCGGCTGCTGTGCAATCACGCGACACGTGGCCAGGGCTTCCTGGGTGATATCCGAGACTGACCAGTTGATCGGGATCAGCGGCCGCTTCCCCTGCAATTCACCTAACAGAAACGCCTGTCGCTGCGGCTCATCCCACGCACTGTAATCACCCAGCTCCAGATAGCGGGTGATCTCCGCCATGACCTCGGTATGGCGTTCGCCGTCTTGGCGGATGTCCAGCTTCACCAGCTCCAGGCCAAAGCAGCTTGCCCGTCGTATCACATCGAGCAAAATACCATCGGCGATGGTCTGCATACCGCTCTCGGTCAGAGAGCGATAGCACAACAGCAAGGGCTCCAGTAACGCCTGGTTATCCAGCAGCACCTGCTCGCCCGCCTGCCGTAGGCCACCATTCAGACAACCCTCAACCCAGGTACGGGTGGCCTGCAGGCGGTCACGCAACCGGCCCAACACAACTCGGTACGGCTCCCTGCTCTCGCCGACCTGCTGTGTCAATTCGTCACTCGCCGCCCACATGGACAGCTCGGAACGCAGCCGTTCAATATCACGCAGATACAGGTCAACCGCCATCCAGCGACTCAGCAGGAACACCTCCTGGGTCACTGGGGCCGTGACGTTGGGATTGCCGTCCCGATCCCCGCCCATCCAGGAAGCGAACCGCAGCGGCCGGGCATCCAGCGCGAGACGCTCGCCCACGTGGGTCGCCAGACCCCGGTCCAGACGCCGCAGGAATGCCGGCACCGCATGCCACAGGGAATTTTCGATGACCGCAAAGCCCCACTTTGCCTCATCCACGGCGGTGGGCCGGTCGCGCCGGATCTCATCGGTACACCAGGCTTCCAGGATCAAACGGCGCAGACGCTCGCGGATCTTG
>CAYXVO010000456.1:0-2800 GCA_964467875.1 uncultured Pseudomonadales bacterium
CCACCCACTCACTGCAACTGCGCGCCAGCGGCCACAGTACGCCGGTCATCACTTCCGGCCGGGTGTGCGTGACCAGAACCCGGACTCCCGCATACTGTTGCAGATCCTTGGGCAAAGTAGTGCGGCAGAACGCAGCCTCATCCGCATCGCGCGGCGTCCGCAGGCGGGCGGGCTCCAGCAGACAGTACACCACATGGGCAACGCCTGCCTTTTCGAGCCGGGCCGAGGCGGCCAAGGCTTCCGTCAACTGGTAGGCACCGCACGCCAACAATTGAACGCGGCTGTCACCATCCCCATGACGCCGCACGTCAATGATGCCGTCACGCACCAGTTGTCGTGCCTGCTCCGGGCTCAACAGAGCCGGCTGGGGCCGCTTCGGAATCACCAGATTGAACAGACAGCCCCGGCTTCCGTAGACGGCTTCCAGGGTCGCCACGGCGGAGTTCCAGTCCACGGGAAACAGCACCCGCATGGTGTCGGACATTTCGTTGATCAGTGCCTCGGCCATGGCCGGATCCTGGTGGGACTGCTCGTTCTTGCCATTCTCCCAGGTATGGGAGGTGGAAATCACCGGCACCGACAGCCATTGGGGGGGACGCCCCGCCTCTTTCTGATGCCGGGCAAAGATGATTTCCTGACGCACCGCGCCCAACATCTTCACGGCGAATGCTTCATAGGACGCCACCAGATTGAGGCCGGCTTTGTTGGCCAGCGCCGCATTGACAATAGCCTCTTCGTTCAACGCGGTGATCACCGATCCATCAACGGATTCCGCCACGCCTGCCTCGGGACTGGTCACCCGGTGCTTGAGCTTGTCCAGAGTGGCATTGAGACGATTGGAGCGCATCTCGTCGGGGTTACCGACGCGCACCCGCACAGCCGGGTTGGCATCGATGAGGTCGCAGAAATACTGGTCGACACCGTCCATCGGCGAGCACTTGTCACGTCCACTCGCCCACTGGGGCTCCGGCATGTACAAGGGTGCGGGCGAGCGCACCGCCAGCGGATGCTCGCGCTCCTTGGGACGCTGCTGGGTCGCATGCCGATTCAGCCGCTCACGGGCACTCTGCAACTCATCCAGCGTGACAAAGAGTTGGCCCACACCCTCGTTGAACTGGGCCCGGACCTGTTCATCCTTGGCGGGATTGCCCACCAAGGGCAAATTATGAGCCGCATTGGTGCCGGATCCAGGGAAGCCCCAGCCTTTTACCGTCTCGGCGATGACATAAGGCAGCGGCACGGGATATTCCGCGCGACCTTCCAGCAGCGCCTGGCCGGCGGCCTGCAACAACTCTTCGGCCTCAAAAATGCCCACCACAAACGCTGCGGGATCCCGCCCGTCAATGGCCAGCGGATTGAAGCCGTTCAACTTGAGATGATCCTGGAACCAGTCCAGCCCTTCCGGCTGGCCCATGCTGGTGCGCTGATCGATACGGCGCCCGTTGGCGATCATCACCGGCGTCACCAGCCCCGAGTCCTGGGCCCGCCACCAGCGTGACATCCAGTCGCTGCCACGCTGCTCCTCAAACGCACCATCACTGAGAAACGCCACCAGCCGCTCACCCGGCAGCGGCATGTGCACATACTGCAGCTCGGCAAAGCCCAGATAGCCACCTTCGATCAGGCCACCGGCGGTAAAGGCATTGACGTGGCTGCCCAGCGGTGACTCCGGCTTGCCATCGGGCGTGATCCGATAGCTGTAGAAGTCCTGCACCATCCGGGTCAGACCTTCATCGCTCAGGCTGTAGCGGGCGGCATGCTCGGGCAGCATGTTATCCACCATCAGGTTGAGCGCATCGATCGCCGCGACGCAGTGGCCCTGCCCCATGAGCCAGCTACGGGTCATGCCGGTCAGGCTGTTGAGGGCCAGATACCCGGCGTATGCCGGCACCATGTTCAGCGCACCGCCGGTATGCCCCTCGGGCACCGGCTTGAAATCGTCGGCCTGCATGGGTCGCCCATCGCAGTAGACGCGTCGGGCATAGGTCATGTGCGCCACCAGCCACATACCGGCGCAGGCAATGCGGTCGGCGGCGCGTAGTTGCGCATACACCTCGCTGGCCTGTGCCACGCAACCGCGCTCCACCAGCAGTTGTGCCAGCTTATAGACTCTGATCTGCACCGCATCACTGTGGGTAATTGGGCCATAACCCTGCGCCCAATCCGCCAACTCGGGATGGTTGGCACGGTAGAGTGCCGCACGCTCGCGGGTCAGACTCTCCTGTTCGGCATTCATTTTCCGCATTGCATTCTCCCTAAATCGTTTATTCATCAATCCGTACGGTACGTAACCTGCCCCCTATACTAGTCAAGTTTGCGGGTTTGTTCTGAACCCACATCAAAATTGCTCGCGGTAACTGCTTGATTGTTTTTCATTAACGCCCGACCTCCAGACGGCTCCGGCGCTAGATTTGGATCTGGCTAAAGCAGCCAGGTCGTCATCAGGGGAATATAAAACAGGGCGAAAAAAGTGCTCAGAAGCGTCGTGGTGGCGACCTGTTGCGGGTAGGTATTCAGCAATGCCGCGATCACCACGGTGTTAGCGGCAATCGGGGTAAACGACAGCACCCACAAGGCCTGATGTACCCGCCCGTCGAATTGATGCCACCAAGTCAGATCCAGCAGGACGAACAGGCCGATGACCAAGGGCCAGGCCAGAAACTTGCCAACAAATGCGAGTCCAACAAAGCGCCCATCCACGGCGCCAGCGTTCATGCCGGCGATGATCATGCCGATGATCATCATTCCAAACACGGTGTAGGCACCGCGCATGCTGTCGATGAAGCTGTCGAAAAGCGCC
>CAYXVO010000457.1:0-2794 GCA_964467875.1 uncultured Pseudomonadales bacterium
CCCACTACTCGCACCGATATCCAGTGCAAACGCCGGCTGCCTGGGCAAGTGGGCTAGCCAATGGCGATGAACATCCTCAAAGCGCAGGCTTTGATACTGTGCAAAGAAGCGCTGGGCATGGCGGCTATAAACGTCATCCATAAAACGCGGGCATCCAATTGCGGAGCAGGTTTCACTCTTTGTAGTGGGTTTCACTCTCTGTAGTGAGTATCACCCGTTCTGCCGTGCTGGATACCCTGATTTACCCGTTCGACCTAATCCAACGCCTTGATATAGCGATCCAGCAGGCTGACCACCTCTTCCGACAGCTGCATGAGTTGTTCGGCCTCCGATTCCAGCGCCGCAAGGTTGTTACCGCTCGCCTGACCAGCCTTCTGGTGCAGACGTAAACCGGTCTCGTGGACCGCCGGGTGCAGGGTGTTATAGAGGCGGTCGAACTCTGGCATGGTCTTGAGCAGTTCGCTGCCGGCCTGGTCAAGGAATTGGCCCAGGCGGCACTGGTGATGGTCTTTGAGTTCGGCACCGTTCATTGGCGCGCCGCCGTGGACGACCCGGCTGATGATACGGTCCACCCAGATCAGGTGATCGGACTTGGCCAAAGTCAGCAACATCTTCGCATCTGGCTTGTCACCCAGAATGTTTAGGGCTTGCTTGGAATCCGTGAAGACGCTTTCCAGATCGGCATTGATCTCGCCAAACAGTTGCTGCAGTTCTTGAATCTGGTCACTGGCGCTGTGAATGTTCTGGGCCATGTCGCTGGACACGGCGGCCTGCTCGTTGGCGGCCGTGGAAATCTGGGCAATCGCATCGAACGAGTCCGACGAGGCACCTTCCGCCTCCGTCATGGCGGCGGCGGCCCGATCACGCAGGGACACCACCTCGCCCAGGACCTCGATTACCCCCTGGACCTGCCCGAACAGGGCTTCCGCGCCGCTGGCAACGCCCTGGACAATGCCGTTGATTTCCTCGGCCGCTTGTCCGCTCCGGTTTGCCAGTTCCCGAACCTCGCCCGCGACAACGGCAAAGCCGCGCCCCTGATCACCGGCCCGGGCCGCCTCAATGGCAGCGTTCAGCGCCAGCAGATTGGTTTGGTCGGCAATCGCGTTTACGTTCGCGGTCAGCTTTTCAATACTGCGGGTCTGCTCGACGAATCGGGAAAACTGGCGCGCCATATCCGCGATGCTGCCATCGATTCGCTGCAACCGCTCGATCAGGGCCTGCAGCCCTTGCTGTCCCTCGCTGGCGAGAGCCTTGGCGCGCTCGGCACGCTGATGGGCGGATTCTCCCAGACAGGAAATTTCCTGGGCGGTTGCCGCCATTTCCTCGGTCGCGGCCGCAATGGCATGGGTTTGCTCAACCACATTCTCGAAGCGGTTATAAAAGCGCAGACCGCGCTTACGCGCGTCAATGACAACACGCATGGTGGCAACCACCACATTGGCGGTTTCCACGCAGTCCTGACGTGTCTTCGCCAGGGCGGCCCGAACGGGCTGAACCCAGTCCGGCAACACATCATTGCCTGGGCTAGCATTACCTGAGCTAGCGCTGCCTGAGCCAGTACTGTCTGGTGCGACATTGAGTGCCGTCGCGAGTATCTGACCGACTTTACGGATGGATATAAACACGACATCTCCGCCAAAGGTAAACAGGGGGTTCAAGTAGGAAGCGACTGCCAACCTGCAAGCAGGCTGCGCGATATTACCCCAAGAAAATGTAAGAGATCACTTACAAAGCTAGCTTACCTCCAAGGTCTCAGCAAACCAGCGCCCCGACCGAACCAGATGTTACGCTCCTGTTGCTCACCCTTAGCCGCCATCGCCACTCGAGACACTGTAGCCCAAACCTGCAAGATACTCACTCGGTGGAGTGGGAGCTAGCGTCGCGAGCGGGTCGGCAGGCCATGAAGACGCGCTTGGCCGGGAGCCTGTGGCGCCCTATTTTATTCTTCACCCCCCCAGATCCTGGACTATAGTGAAAGGCGAGATACTCTGGACCCACTACACGCGCTGCAACTGGAGTCTGTCCATTCGTTCAAAACACTGGCCCTGCATGATTCACACCTGGCTCCAATCGATTAGCGGGCGCCTGGCGCGCCATCACATCAAGGTTCTGATCTGCCTGACGCTACTGGTGGGAGCGCTGCTGCCCAGCGCTCATGGCCAGGAACTGGTCAGGCTCTCGGCGTTCTCCAGCGAGGAGGCCGTGACCTTGACCGGGCGCATGCAGGTGCTGGTTGATCCGAGTGGCCAGTTGGATCTGGACGCCGTGCTCAACTCGCCCCAGAACTGGCAACCACGCACGGACAAGGACATCGGCTACGGCTTCACCAAGGATGTCTATTGGTTTCGCGTGCAGCTGCGAAACGACACGGATCAACTACAGCCCCACTACCTGACGGTCGGCTACCCGTTGCTCGACGACGTGCGCCTGACCCTGCTGGACGAGACCTCCGGGCAAACCCAGGCCAGCTTCGTCACGGGCGATTTGTTGCCGTTCGAGTCGCGTCCGATTGCCTATAACAGCTTTGTTTTCCCGCTCCAATTACAGCCACACACCGACTACACCGCGCTGCTACGGATTGCCTCCACCTCGAGCATGCAGGTGCCGGTCACCCTGTGGCAACCGGATGCCTACGCGACCCGCCAATTCCGAGAGGCCTTGATATATGGCGGCCTGATCGGGATGATCGCCTTCATTGCGCTGTACGATCTGCTTCTGTGGACCTCCATCCGCATGAGCAGTTATCTGTTCGGCGCGCTCTGTCTGGGTAGTTTCAGCCTGGTGCAGGCTAATT
>CAYXVO010000458.1:0-2789 GCA_964467875.1 uncultured Pseudomonadales bacterium
GCGCCGAAATTCGTCATCAGCGTGCCCACCACGCCACCGGCGAGCAGATTCTTACGCTGCTTATGGTGCGCAATGATGAACAGCAACTCGTCACCATCAACCACCTCACCCTTGTGGTCTACCATCACCACCCGATCGCCGTCACCATCAAAGGCGATCCCCACATCCGCGCCCTGTTCCAGCACGGCTGCCGCCAATGCCTCGGGACAGGTAGAGCCAGACGCCTCATTAATATTGACGCCATTGGGGCGAATACCAATGGCGTTGACTGTAGCCCCCAGCTCTCGGAACACGTTTGGTGCGACGTGATAGGTTGCCCCCTGGGCACAGTCAATAATGACACTCAGACCCTCCAGGGAGAGCCAAAACGGGACACTACTCTTGCAGAATTCAATGTACCGCCCCTTCGCGTCTTCGACTCGCACCGCCTTCCCCAGGCGACCGGATTCCTCGACCATCAATGGCCGGTCGAGCCATGACTCGATCTCTCGTTCGACCTGATCAGCCAGCTTGCAGCCATCCGCACCGAAGAACTTGATGCCGTTGTCATAGTGAGGATTGTGAGACGCACTGATCACCACGCCGGCACTCGCCCGAAACGTGCGGGCCAGGTAGGCGACTGCCGGAGTCGGCATCGGCCCCAGCAACATCACATCCGCACCCGCAGCAGCCAGCCCCGCCTCCAGGGCGGACTCAAACATATATCCGGAGATCCGGGTATCTTTGCCGATTACAACCCGACTGCGCTGTCCATCTGGATTCTTGAACACCTGACCGACGGCCCATCCAAGTTTGAGCATAAAATCGGGGGTCACCGGGTGCTCCCCGACCTTGCCACGAATGCCATCCGTGCCGAAATAGCGTCTTTCAGCCATGTTCTAAACTCCTCGTATAGCGGCCGCCACTTTAATTGCGTCGACATTCTCCCGCACATCGTGGGCACGAACAATAGCCGCACCTTTCATCACCGCAATTGCGGCAGCAACCGCGCTCCCTGTCACCCGCTCCTGGACCGGACGATCCAACACCCCGCCAATCATGGATTTACGGGACACGCCCACCAGCAACGGGAACCCTAATGCCGAAATCATCTCCAGACGCGCCATCAATTCCAGGTTGTGCGTCAGGCTTTTGCCGAATCCGAATCCCGGATCCAACAGCAGATTTTCCGGTGCAATCCCTGCCGCCACACACCGGGCAACCTGAGCCGCAAGATAATTGCGAACCTCTGCCGCCACGTCCTCATACGACGGGTCGCGCTGCATAACGCGGGGTTCTCCCTTCATATGCATCACGCAGACCGGCACGCCCAAGGAGGCCGCAACCTCCAAGGCGCCCGGACGCTGCAGCGAGCGAACATCATTGATCAATCCCGCGCCGGCCTTGACACTTTCCCGCATCACCTCAGGCGTGCTGGTGTCGACCGAGATGACGACATCGAACTCTCGCCGTATCGCCTCGACCACAGGCACAACACGCTCAAGCTCCTGCTGCAAGGAAACCGCTTCCGCACCTGGACGTGTCGATTCGCCGCCCACGTCAACGATCTTGGCACCTTCGGAGACCATGCGCGCCACCTGGGCAAGAGCGGCATCCGCCCCCTGATAACAGCCCCCGTCCGAAAACGAATCCGGTGTCACGTTAAGAATTCCCATCACACAGGGAACGCTCAGATCGAGCCGCCGATCTCCAAAGTGCATGTTTACCTCACACCTATCTCATTCTATAGAAAGCCACTAAACATGGGGCCGCACAAACAAAAAGCCCGGCAACCGCCGGGCTTTTCATGGGCATAACGAGAGTTAATGCTCGCCAGCCGCTCCACCAATGACGCCATTACCAGATTCAGGCGCCTCAGACACAGGCTTCGCGGTCGGCGCGCCAGTTGCTGGCGCCGATCCTCCGTCAGTCCAGCCTTTCGGTGGCCGCGGCACACGACCCGCCATGATGTCGTCGATCTGCTCGGCGTCGATGGTTTCGTACTTCATCAATGCCTCGGCCATCAGGTGTAGCTTATCCATGTTATCCACCAGGATCTGACGCGCGATGTTGTAGCTCTCATCGATGATGCTACGAACCTCGTCATCAATCCGCTGCGCCGTTTCAGCCGAGTACACCTTGCTTTGATGTCCAGCCGAACGACCAAGGAACACTTCCTCGCTCTCATCGTCATACATCAGAGGCCCTAACTTCTCGGACAACCCCCACTTCGTCACCATATTGCGCGCTATTTCAGTCGCCCGCTTGATGTCGTTGGAGGCACCGGTGGTTACACCTTCGGCACCCAGCGTCAATTCCTCGGCAATTCGTCCGCCAAACAGACTGCAAATCCGGCTGATCAAGGAACGCTTGCTGTGACTGTAGCGATCCTCTTCCGGCAGGAACATGGTGACACCCAAGGCACGTCCGCGCGGAATAATGCTGACCTTGTAAACCGGATCATGCTCGGGCACGAGACGCCCAACGATGGCGTGACCACCTTCGTGATAGGCCGTATTAAGCTTTTCCTTCTCCGACATGACCATGGATTTGCGCTCCGCGCCCATCATGATCTTATCCTTAGCCAGTTCGAACTCATGCATGCCAACGGTGCGGCGTCCGGCACGGGCCGCAAACAAGGCCGCCTCGTTGATCAGGTTCGCCAGGTCAGCACCAGAAAATCCTGGCGTGCCACGCGCGATGACCGATGGTTTCACATCGTCTTCAAGCGGCACTTTACGCATATGAACCTTGAGGATCTGCTCGCGCCCGATAATATCAGGCAGACTCACCACCACCTGGCGGTCGAA
>CAYXVO010000459.1:0-2779 GCA_964467875.1 uncultured Pseudomonadales bacterium
CCCGGTCACCGCCGTCAGGGGCAACAACGATCAGGGCGAGTGGAGTAAGGCCATTGCCCCTCTTGAGCAACTGCAGATCTGCGAACACGCCCTCTGCCTGATCCACGACGTTAAGGACCTACCCTTTGAACCGTCGGACCAAGGCATTGACGTGGTTATTTCCGGCCACTCCCACCAACCCCGCATTCAGGAACGGGATACGGTGCTCTACGTCAATCCCGGCAGTGCCGGACCGCGTCGCTTCAAGCTGCCGGTTTCGGTGGGCTTTCTAGAGTTCTCGGGCGGCCAGATCCGTGCCCGGATCCAGGAGTTACCACTCAAGGAGCCCACGCCCGCCTAGCGACACAGCCTCAGAGGAGTGCGCCCCATTCCTCTGAGTCGCCGTCACATCCAATTGATGAGCATCACCCCGACGCCGAGCCGGTTGGTCGAGTCGTTGTAATCAATCATGCTTTCGCCATACCCATTGAAGTACTGAACGTAGCCCCGGATCTTCTTATACAGGGGGAAGCTCCACTCCAGCTGGACCGCGCCCCGGTTATCCACATCATCCAGATTGTTGCGCAGCATGAGACTAAATTCCTGGTCTTCTAGGTAGTAATGCAGGCGCAAGTCGCCGTACCCGAGATACTTGTGAATATCCGGATTGTCATCTTTCTTAGCGTCCTCCGGTAGCCGGTACCAGGCACGCATACTGACGACGAGCTTGTCCCGCTCGAAACCCAGTTCCAGAAACACCCGATTCCAGCTGCGCGATAGCGGCTCCCCTTTTCCGTTGGATTGGTGGGATATCCCGAGATCTAGCAATCGATAGCGCCAGCCAAACACCTCTTTATTGGTCAGCCACCGCAAAAACAGCTCCGGCTCATGCACGGTCTCACGAAACGGCCGGGAAGCCTGGCTGTTGTAGAGCTGCCAGTAGGATTGCTGGGTGTAAGCGAATGCCAAATCAAGCTCCTTACCCAGAATTTCATCCCACAAAATGGTCTTCAGGCTCAACTGAAACTTCGCTTCCATCTTATCCACATTGCCGTCATTCAAATCTCTGGCCCCCCCGTCGCGAAACGGCCCCCCATCAGGACTGGTGTTATAGGTTAACGGCAATAAATAAGAGGGACGATGGGGCGTAATGGCGAATGGATTGTCCTGTGATGCCGATTCAAGGGCGAAGCGACGATCTATCGGCGACAGCCGGTAATCACTCCAGGCCTCGACCTGCATGGCATCGAGCACGGGATCGTACGCAGGCTCTTCCGCGGAATTTTCGAGATTTGGCAGCAACGCCGAGTCAGCGCCCGAGTCAGCGCCCGAGTCAGCGGGAATCGACGAGTCCTTCTCCTGGGCAAATGACAGAGACGGAAGCAACAGATTTACAAGCAAACAACTGATCAAGAACTGACGCGGCATCATGTACTTCCTTAACCCAAAGAATCCAGGACCGAACCCGCTCGGCATTCCTGAAGGCACTATTTATGCCCCAGGTACTTTTATGCGCCAGGTATTTGCCCCGAAGGCCCACGGACCACTACCTAATCGGACGCAAACATTATAGAGTCTCCCGTCTTTACAGACTCGGCGTCGCATGCAACCGTCCCCATAATAGATGGGGTCGAAAAAGCCTACGATGCCGGAAAGATCACAGACTCCTCAACAACTTGAAAGGAACATGATGAATGAGCCTATTGCAGGAATTTAAAGCCTTTGCTATTCGCGGGAACGTCATCGACCTCGCCGTTGGTGTGGTCATTGGCACGGCATTTGGAAAAATTGTGTCGTCTCTGGTTGCAGACATTGTCATGCCACCAATCGGGTTGCTCATCGGTGGCGTGGACTTTACGAGTCTGGCTATCGTTCTGCAATCGGCCACCGCCACGGATCCGGAAGTCACCATCAACATCGGCCGCTTCCTGCAGACGTTACTCGACTTTCTCATCGTGGCCAGCGCGGTTTTTGTTGCGATAAAAGCAATTAACTCGATGAAACGCAAAGAGGCCATCGCTCCATCGGCGCCGCCTGCTCCAGGTCCGGAGGAAGTCTTGCTCACGGAGATTCGGGACCTGCTTAAAACACGCTAGAACTGACGGCCCAGATCGCCCCCGATCTGTGGCACCGCGAAAAGAACACACATTGCCCACAGAAACCTGATGATCAGGGCCTCACAGATCACGGGGTGACTCTGGGGCTTGTGCATCTAGACCCGCAGACACTAAAAATTAGACTCGCAGACACAAAAAAGCCGCCCCGCAGACGGAGAAAACAGTCTGCGGGGCGGCTTTTTTACCGAGCGTGATTTACACGACGGCTTTTGGGAACACCGGACGGGTGACGCCCGCCAATTGATTCACGATGCGCACAACCTGGGCGCTATAACCTGCCTCATTGTCATACCACACGTAGAGAACCACACGGCTACCGTTAACGATGGTTGCTTGCGCATCAACAATGCCTGCATGGCGGGAACCCACGAAATCAGTTGATACCACTTCGGGGGAGTTAACGAAATCAATCTGCTTCTGGAGCTCGGAGTACAGCGATGCTTTACGCAGGAAGTCATTCACTTCCTCCACGCTGGTTTCCTGCTCAAGATTCAGGTTCAAAATCGCCATCGACACGTTCGGGGTCGGTACCCGGATTGCGTTACCCGTCAGCTTGCCAGCCATTTCCGGCAGGGCCTTGGCAACAGCCTTTGCCGCACCGGTCTCGGTGATAACCATGTTGAGCGGCGCACTACGACCACGACGACTGCCCTTGTGGTAGTTATCGATCAGGTTCTGGTCGT
>CAYXVO010000460.1:0-2776 GCA_964467875.1 uncultured Pseudomonadales bacterium
GAACGGCCATCTGCTCCAGGGCGAGAAGCCGGTCTACTGGAGTGTGGTGGGTGTCTCGGCCCTGGCCGAAGCCGAAGTTGAAGACCACGAGAAAACCTCCATCGCCGTTGACGTACGTTTTCGTCCGGTTGATGAAGCCGAGTTTCTGAGTCGCTTCCAGTTGGAAGGCGGTGGCGGGCACGGTCCGGTCGCCCTGGTGATCTGGACCACCACGCCCTGGACATTGCCGTCCAACCAGGCGGTTGCGCTGAATGGCGAGCTGGATTATGTGCTGGTGGAGTGTGACAACGGCCTGGGCACGGAGCGCCTGGTGCTGGCGGACGCCCTGCACGTGGAGACCATGCAGCGCTATGGCGAAGACAGCTTCCGGGTGGTGGGTCGCTGCAAAGGCGCGGATCTCGAAAGTTTGCTGCTTCAGCACCCCTTCTACAACAGCCGGCAGGTGCCGGTGATTCTGGGCGACCACGTAACCACGGAAGCCGGTACCGGAGCCGTGCACACGGCACCCGATCATGGTCCGGATGACTTTGCGGTGGGCCTGAAATACGGTTTGAAGACCCTCAATCTGGTGGATGACACCGGCGTGTTCCGCCCTGAAACCGAGCATTTTGCCGGCGAGCACGTCTACAAAGTGGACGAGAAGGTGTTGGAAGTGCTGGATCAGCACAAGGCGCTCGTTTACAAGAAGAGCTTCCGCCACAGCTATCCCCATTGCTGGCGAACCAAGACCCCGCTGATTTTCCGCGCCACGCCCCAGTGGTTCGTGAGCATGACCCAGAATCATCTGCTGCGCGATGCCCTGGCGGCGGTCAAGCAAGTGCGCTGGGTGCCGGAGTGGGGCCAGGCGCGTATCGAAGGCATGCTCAACAGCAGCCCGGACTGGTGTATTTCCCGCCAGCGGACCTGGGGCGTGCCGATTGCCTTCTTCGTCCACAAGCAGACCCAGGCCCTGCACCCGGAAACGCCACGCCTCATCGAGGAAGTGGCCAAGCGGGTCGAGCAGAAAGGCATCGATGCCTGGTTCAGTCTGGACCCGAAAGAGTTGCTGGGCGATGAAGCCGAACACTACAGCAAGGTCGTGGACACGCTGGATGTGTGGTTTGATTCCGGCGTTACCCACTCGGCGGTGCTGGAACAGCGGCCCGAGTTGGGCCAATATCCGGCGGACCTGTATCTGGAAGGATCCGACCAGCATCGGGGTTGGTTCCAGTCGTCCCTCAAAACCGGTATCGCCATCAAGGGCAAGGCGCCCTACAAACAGGTGCTGACCCACGGTTTCACGGTGGATGGCGAAGGTCGCAAAATGTCCAAATCCCTGGGCAACGTGGTCTCTCCTCAAGAAGTCATGAACAAGCTGGGCGCGGATATCCTCCGCCTCTGGGTCGCCGCGACGGATTACAGTGGTGAGATGACCGTATCCGACAGCATTCTGGAGCGCACCGCCGATTCCTACCGCCGCATTCGCAACACCGCCCGTTTCCTGTTGGCCAACCTGTCGGGCTTCGACCCGCAGCAGCATCAGGTTGCCCTCGATGACATGCTGGCGCTGGACCGCTGGGCGGTAGACCGGGCCTGGCTGTTGCAACAGGAAATCCAGGACGCCTATGAGAAATACAACTTTCTCCAGATTTACCAGAAAGTGCACACCTTCTGTGCCGTGGACCTGGGCGGGTTCTACCTGGACATCATCAAGGACCGGCAGTACACCACGCCCCCGGACAGCCGGGCGCGGCGCTCCGTCCAGACCGCGCTGTATCACATTGTGGAAGCCCTGGCGTGCTGGGTCGCCCCCATCCTCAGTTTCACCGCTGAGGAAATCTGGCAATGTTTGCCGGGCGAACGGAGTGAGTCGGTCTTCCTGACCACCTATTACGACAAGCTGCAGCCGTTGGCTCCTCAGGCCGAACTGGGTCGCAACTTCTGGAATACCGTGATGGCGGTGAAAGAGGCCGTGAACAAGGAGATCGAAGGCCAGCGTAACGCCGGTAAGGTAAAAGGTGCCCTGGGTACCGAGGCCACATTGTTCGTCGATGGCGAAACCAGTGCGATTCTGGAACGCCTGGGCGAGGAACTGCGGTTTATCCTGATTACCTCCGAGGCTCGTGTACGACCGCTGGCCGAAGCGGAAGCCGCAGGCGCTTCGCAATCCGAGGTGGCGGGGCTGCGCATTCTGATCGAACCGACACGGCACACCAAGTGCAGCCGTTGCTGGCATCATCGGGCGGATGTGGGAATCACCGTCGATCAGCCTGAGCTCTGCGGACGGTGTGTGGAAAACGTTGCCGGCAGTGGTGAACAGCGTCAGTATGCATAAGGGTTGGATGTGATGGAGCAGGGCATGAGTATGAACGCAAGCGCTTCGCGTAACTGGGGAGCGCTGCCCTGGTTATGGCTGTCGGTTCTGGTGATCGTGCTGGATCTGGGCACCAAGTACCTTGCCAGCAACAACCTGAGTTATGGCGTGCCAGTGCCGGTGGTGCCGTTTTTTAACCTGACACTGCTGCACAATACGGGCGCGGCGTTCAGTCTTCTGGCCGACGCCGGTGGCTGGCAGCGCTGGTTTTTTGCGGTCCTGGCGCTGCTGGTCAGCGCCATGCTGGTGGTGTGGCTGTACCGATTGCCACGAGCGGATAAATGGATGGCATGCGCGCTCAGTCTGGTGCTGGGAGGCGCCTTGGGCAACCTCTACGACCGGATCATGCTGGGGCACGTGGTTGACTTCATTCATGTGTACTATGGCAGCTATCACTTTCCGGCGTTCAATATTGCCGATAGC
>CAYXVO010000461.1:0-2775 GCA_964467875.1 uncultured Pseudomonadales bacterium
CATGCCAACCAGCATTACAAGGCCTACGGTAAGAACACGGGATGCGAAAAGAAAACCGCGCTCGGGTGGGATCTTCATCAGAATGGGAAGGCCTTCATACAGCAGATAGACCGCGTAAGCGGTCGCGGCCAGGCCGGCGGCCATGCCCAGCCATACACTGGGGTAAGCAGCGATGACGCCAACCATGAAAAGTGGGGTGGCGGTATAGGCGGCCAGGACAATGCCGCGGGGTGTTTTGTTGTCTACTCCGTAGGTGGCGGCAAAGAGATCGATAAACTTACCGAGCATGAATACGCCGCACAACATGGCGAGATAGAACAACGTGCAGAGTTGAAGAGCGCTACTGCTGGTCAGTTTTATGACTTCACTGCTGCCTATCTGCCAGCCCACCTGAGTGGTTCCGTAATAGGCGGCAACAGCCGGAACCAGCGCGAGCAACAGCGTATGCTGCAAGTAGAGTTTGCCAACGGATGGCTGTTCGCTGCGGATAGATTCCCATTCCTGATCGGGATGGGTCATAAGGCCGAGGGTGTGGTTGAGGATCATGGCAGGTCTCCTGCGTTATTTTTATTTAAGCCCTGTATTGACTTTTAGGGCTTATTTCTGTCCGGGTCAAGCCGTTGGTTAGACCATTACCTTTGGTCACCACCATAGTTATACAGTTCGGTTATAAACGGCTGGCTCGGGGGGAGGTGGCTGCGGTAGGGCTGTGCTGGAGAGACTTTTGCTGTGAGCTGGCGGTGGGCTATTTGCCCACCTTTCTTTTTCGGGGGCGAGGCGAGACAAGGGCGGTCTTCACCATGTTGTCCTTGATCTGTTTGATTTCGACCTGGTGACCGTGCAGCTTCACGCAGATATTGCCTTCCGGGATGGCTTCCAGGGCCTCGGTAATCAGACCATTTAGTGTTTTGGGGCCGTCAGTTGGCAGTCTCCAGCCCAAAATCTTGTTGATCGAGCGCAGCGGTGTCGCACCGTCGATCAGAAAGTTTCCATCCGGCTGGGGGGTGATGTTAGGGCTGCTGGCAGCCATGTCGGTCGTGAACTCCCCGACAATCTCTTCCAGGATATCTTCCAGCGTCGCCAGTCCCATCACATCACCATATTCATCCACCACGACGCCAAGCCGACGTTTCTCCTGTTGAAAGTTCAGCAGTTGAACGTGGAGTGAGGTGCCTTCGGGAATGAAATAAGGTTCCCGGCAGGTCTGGAGGATCATGGCCTTGGATGGCTCGTCGCGCGTCAGGAACCGGGTGGCATTGCGCAGGTGTAAGATGCCGATGATGTTGTTGATGTTGCCCTTGAAGACGGGGATGCGCGTGTGTTGCATGGACCGGATCTGGGTGATGATGTCATCCAGGTCGTCTTCGATGTCGATGCCGACGATCTCGTTGCGTGGAATCATGATGTCGTTCACGGTGACCTTTTCCAGGTCCAGAATGCTGAGCAGCATGTCCTTGTGGCGTTTGGGAATTCGCACGCCTGCTTCATGCACCAGGGTGCGCAATTCTTCGCGGCTGAGATGATCGTTGCTGGCTTCGCCAATGGGTATGCCCATCAGGCGCATGATTCCCGTCGAGATAAGATTGACGATCCAGACCAACGGGTAAAGTACTTTCAGCAGTGGCGTCAGAACGAAGCTTGCCGGAAAAGCAATTTTCTCAGGGTAGGTCGCCGCCACGGTTTTGGGGGTGACCTCACCAAAGATCAGCAGAATGATGGTTAGTCCCATGGTGGCAATGGCAATACCGGCTTCACCCCAGATCCGGACTGCCAGCAGGGTGGCGAGCGCCGACGCGAGAATGTTGACGAAGTTGTTGCCAATTAGAATGACGCCGATCAAGCGATCCGTGCGCTGCAAAAGATGGCCGGCGAGACGCGCCCCCCGATTGCCCTGCTTGGCGAGGTGTTTGAGCCGGTAGCGGTTGAGGGACATCATGCTCGTCTCGGAACTCGAAAAGAACGCCGAGAGCAAAATGAGAAAGGCCAGCAACGAAAGTAGCAGGCCGGTTGGCGTGTCGTTCAAAGGTGCAGAACCTTCTGCGGTGTGGGACCCAGTATCTTAGGGCGTTTAAGGGTGCTGTCAAGCATGGAGCTAGCGCTGCAGAATCAGCTCCAGCACCAGTTTGCTGCCCAGGTATCCCAGCATGAGAACGACGGCGCCACCCAGTGTCCAGCGACTTGCCGTGGGGCCGCGCCAGCCATAAATGTGGCGCCCCAGCAGCAGTATCGAAAAGATGACCCAGGCGATCAGGGAGAACACTGTTTTATGCGCCAGGTGCTGGGCGAACAGGTCCTCTATGAATAGCGCGCCCGTCAAAATTGATAGCGTAAGCAAAAGCATACCTGCCCACAGGGTCTCAAAAAGCATCGACTCCATGGTCTGGAGCGGGGGCATCGCGTTGATCAGGCGGCTTGAGACATGGGACTTGAGCTGTTTGTTTTGAATAAAAAGAAGCAGGGCCTGCAGGGCTGCCACCGAAAATATACTGTAAGCGACAATCGACAGGCTTGCATGCAACAGAATGCCGGCCTGTGCCTGCTGAATCCGGTGGCTGGGCGGCTCCACGAACAGGGCTAGAAGCAGGGTGATCATGGCCAGTGGGTAAGCGAGAATGAGCAGGTTCTGGACAGGTTTACGCCGGCTCAGAAATAGCAGCACCGCGACGATTAGATTGGCGATAAAGGACATGCTTTCCAGCAGGTCCAGGCCAAATCCTTGTCTGGTGTCGAGCATCAGCAGGTTGGCGGCAAAATGAAGGGCTGCGGCGGCGACTC
>CAYXVO010000462.1:0-2123 GCA_964467875.1 uncultured Pseudomonadales bacterium
GCGCTCGGCGATATGCAGCACGGTTTGCTGATTCTCCACCTCTTCCAACAGCAACATGAATTCATCGCCGCCAAAACGCGCCATGGTGTCCACCGGCCGCAGCACCTCCTGAATGCGCTGGCTGAACGCATAAAGCAATTGATCGCCCACCAGGTGCCCGAAGGTGTCATTGATGAGTTTGAAGTTGTCGATGTCCATGACAAACGCCGCATAGCGCTCCTGAAAGCGCTGGGCGCGATCAATCACATGCCGGAGGCGATCGATGAACAGGATCCGGTTGCCGAGTCCGGTCAGCTTGTCGTACAGGGCATCATGGTGGAGCATGGCCTCCATCTGTTTGCGCTCGGTCACGTCGCGGGCAATGATCGCAGCGCCGGTGGGCGTGCCATTGGCATTCAGGATGGGAGAAATGGTGAAGGAGACCCAGATGTCCTGGCCATCCTTACGGCGGCGGATGGTCTCACGTGCGCCCAGCCGCTGGCCTTGCCTCACCAGCTCCAGAAGCTTCTGGGTTTCACTCTTGCTGATCGATGGATCGAGGAAGCGGATATGGCGGCCCATGGTCTCCTCTCGTGTGTAGCCATACAGCCGCTCGGCCCCTTCGTTCCAACTGCTTACATGGCCGTCAAACGTCAGGCTGATAATAGAGTCGCGGGAGGATTCAACGATATCCGCCAGATACCGCATCCGGTCTTCCACATGGCGGCGCTCGGTGATATCCACACAGGCACCGGTCATGTAGAGCGGCTTGCCCTGGGAGTTGACCAGCGGCCGCCCCTTCGCCAGCACCCAACGATGTTGGCCGTCGGGCCTGCACACCCGGTACTCCACCTCCACATCTTGCCCACCGCGCGTCTGACTTACGATCTTCCGCAACAGGGCGGCCTGGTCGTCGGGATGCACCAAGCGCACGGCGTCATTGAGGTGATGCGGCGCCTGTTCGGACGAGAGCCCCCAGAGGTTCAACATGGACTCGTCGAACTCCAGCTCCCCCGTGACGATATTCCAGTGAAAGGTGCCGGTTTTCGAGGCGGCGAGAGCCACCGCCAGTCGTTCGCGCTTGATCCGGCGCCCCGCTTCGGCATGCTTGCGGGAGCTGATATTAAGCAGGACCCCACTCCCACGCACGGGCTGGGGCGTACCATCGATTTCGCCGAAAACGATTCGGCCCTTATCCATCACCCAGATGATTCGGCCATCGGGCCGGACAAGGCGATATTCCTCCTCGAAATCACCGCCGCCGCCAGGCGTGAGCGCCTGTTGCCAGGCGGCCAGAATCCGCAGCTGGTCCTCGGGAAAGATCCAGTCGCCATATTCGTCATCGGTGACATCCGCATTCGCGCCCAGGCCAAGCATGGCGCGAAACTCCGCCGACCACTTCACCTCACCGGTGACGAAATCGTACTCATAGATCCCCAGACCGATCGCCTGCGCCGCATCGCACGGCGGGGCGTGCGGGAGAATCGTACTCACGCGCGCCGGATTTTGCCCATGGCGAGAGGGAAGCTTCCAAGGCATTGTTGCTATCCAGTCGTCTCGTGAGTCAACCCACCGCCTAATAACGAACCGTCATCAAGCGCGGCAGCGAACCTGATGGCCAGCCGCGCGGGAACGTCAGAACAACCAGAACGCGCTGACCGATACCATTTCAATTTCATCGAGATCGCCGTCTTCCACATCGTCGACCTCGAATCGCTCCCATTCGGCGCGCGCACCAAAATTAAATATACGCGCTCCGACCCCCACGCCCCAGGCTACCGTGGTGTCATCATCCTCAAAGGCTTCAAAGCCCACCACCCGCAATTCCTGCTCGTACCAGACCGCACCCAGCTTGGCGAAGATCTCAAACGGCCCCAGCGGCAGAATCGCCAGACCGAAGGCATCCACGCCAGTCGCTTCATATTCGACGCCCGACCGCTCCGGCGCGCCAAAATCCCGATAGCCGATCTCACCCGCCAGGTCGAAAAGCGGCAACAGGTCCGTGCGGTAACCGGCAAAGACTTTCCAGGCGAAGTCGTCTTCATCGAAGTCGACGTCATCCACTTCGTCGAGATCAATATCGACCTGGGTTTCACCAACACCGCCGCCCAGGTAAAAGCCGCTGGCATCCGCCGCCACACCCG
>CAYXVO010000462.1:2133-2774 GCA_964467875.1 uncultured Pseudomonadales bacterium
CGATCATGGCGCTTACCGTCATGACCATGGCGCCCGATTTACAGAAATCCGCCCACAGGTTTTTTCCGTTCACCGCTGCATCCTCCATCCTTGTTGAAGACGCCGGACCAAGGCACGGCGCGCTCAGGCAGGCCCGTCACACACCGCAGTCTGGACCCAGGAAACGACAGGTTAATCTTACAGTAATGTTCGCCGCGCACACGGGCTCCGCCCCGGCCAAACGGCGTTAGTGCGCCCCCGTCAGTCCAAGCTAACCTTGCGCATCTGCTTGGTCCGGCCCCGCAGGGTTTTGCTGTCGACCCGCCGTTGCTGCGAGCCCTTGGTGGGTTTGGTGGGCCGGCGGGTTTTGCGCACCACCATAGCGGCCTGAATCAGCTCCCGCAGGCGGTTGAGCGCATCCTCGCGGTTCTTATCCTGGCTCCGGAACTGCTGGGCCTTGATCACGATAACGCCTTCCTTGGTAATCCGGCTGTCCTTGAGCGCCAGCAAGCGCTCCTTGTATTCGTCCGGCAGCGACGAGGCCGGCACGTCGAACCGCAGATGCACGGCCGAGGATACCTTGTTGACGTTCTGCCCGCCCGCGCCCTGGGCACGGATGGCGCTCCAATCCAGCTCGTGGTCCGGGATACTGACGGTGGGGG
>CAYXVO010000463.1:0-2767 GCA_964467875.1 uncultured Pseudomonadales bacterium
CCCAGCCGCGCTCGACGATCCAGGCCAGACCCAGCAGGATCAGAAGATATCCGATCCCCAATAGAAACAGCAGCCCACTGCTAAAGCTCATTGGGACTCCGGCGCGATTCAAGCCAAACTGACATGCCGATCAAAACGGCCCAAATAACATAGGGGCGATACCAGGCGCTACCGGGAGCAATCCACCAGTCAATGATGGTTGGCGAGAACACGTAGATTCCGAGCACCAGCAGAAAGACCAAGCGATAAATGTACATGAGTGGAGCTAAAGCCTCGTGTGCGACTCTGCGAGTCGGATGCCTATGCCAAGTTGGCTAAGTATACCCGATCAACCGGGTGAGGCTTGCATCAGGTCCCGTTCCGGAATGCTGGGTACGGCAGCGATCACCTGCGAGGACCAGCGAGGAATGGCCCAGAGCAGTAGTTCTTCGCAGGACGCGGCCGCAAGTTCTGCCGGCACAGTCAGATGCAGGGCCTGCAGGGCCCGCCGCAGGTTGTCCGGGGCCAGATGGTCATCCAGCGCAGGTGACCGGTTTTGTTTGCTGAGCTTTTGCCCCAGATCGTTGGTGATTACCGGAATGTGGGCGTAGCAGGGGTGGGCCAGCGCCAGCGCCTCCTGCAGCAGTAGCTGCCAGGGGAGGGAGTCGAGCAGATCGCTGCCGCGCACGATATCGGTCACGCCCTGCCAGGCGTCGTCCACCACCACTGCCAGCTGATAGGCGTAGAAACCTTCTTTGCGTTTGAGCACGAAGTCGTCGTATTCGGCCCGTAGCGTAAAGTGAAGAAGGCCTTGGATCCGATCCTGAACCTGAAGCTCGTGCTCTGGCACTTTGAAGCGAATGGCCGCGCCGCTCGGCGGCTGCCGCCGATCCCGGCATTGTGGCCCATGGCGTCCGTTGTGCTCCGCCAGTTGCTTGCGGGAGCAGGGGCAATAATAGGCGTGGTTGGTAGCAAGCAGTTTCGCAAGCGCCTCTTCGTAAGCTGCGCTACGCGTAGACTGGTAGAGGACCGCCCTGTCCCAGTGCAATCCATGAGCTTCCAGGGTGGTGAGGATCTGCGAGGCGGCCCCCGGCGGTTCGCGCAACGGGTCGATGTCCTCGATTCGGACCAGCCAGGTGCCCTGGTGATGGCGGGCATCCAGATAGCTTGCCAGTGCGCCGACCAGAGAGCCGAAATGGAGCGGACCGGTCGGGGATGGCGCGAAGCGCCCGACATAACGAGTAGATGAGGAAGTCGTGGGTTTGGTGTCGAGAGGCGATGGCCGATCGAGCGGGTTCATGCTGGGTGGGGGCAGTTACGCCGGGCGGGAAAGTCCCGCCCGGGTCAGGCTTAGATGCCAGTCTGCTTTTCGCGGATTTCCGCCAGCGTTTTGCAATCGATGCAAAGCGTTGCGGTGGGGCGTGCTTCCAGACGGCGGATGCCGATCTCGACGCCACAGGAATCGCAGAAACCGTAATCGTCCTGGTCGATGCGGTCGATGGTCTGGTCAATTTTCTTGATCAGCTTACGCTCACGATCACGGGCCCGCAGTTCGAGGCTGAATTCCTCTTCCT
This sequence comes from uncultured Pseudomonadales bacterium, assembly GCA_964467875.1. GTDB lineage: Bacteria > Pseudomonadota > Gammaproteobacteria > Pseudomonadales > Oleiphilaceae > JAEZAA01. Next base: position 1,554 of record CAYXVO010000463.1, read on the forward strand.
GGGTGGCGCGGTCGCTGGGGTCAGCGAAATTGGCGGCGTCTTCCTGCATGTGATGCATGGTACGATCCACCTCTTCCATCAGATCCTGCTTCCAGTCCAAAAGCATGTTCCGGAAGTGGGCCAACTGAGCGCTGCTCATGTACTCTTCGCCTTCCTGGGGCTGGTAGGGCGTAAAGTTTGAGAAACGCTCCGTAGAGGAAGGGCTTGCTTCGGCCTTGGATGCCTTCGCGGTTTTTTCTGCCATGGGCTTTTGCCTCATTCTATCGCACTCACGTCCCGGAGCACTTTGGCTGCTGCGTCACGGGATCCTGAAACTCTGTGTCTAGCTAGACCATCTATCAGGCTAGACCATTTATCTGGCTAGGCCAGTAATCTGGCTATTCCTGTTATTTGGCTATTCCTGTTATTTGGCTGAAAGCCTGGCAATGCGCGCCTCTTCTCATCAAGGAATTACCTTGGCGAGGCAGAGCCTTAGGGGCGCTGAGGCCAGGCCTGACACCGGATCAAGCTGCGAAAAATAGCAGATTCATTTCGGTGGTGCCAATAATTAATTCAATCACCATAGATCATAACCTGTCAGGTTGAAAGCCGGGGTCTAGTGGTCACTCGCCCGTTATCTGCTTTCTCATGTGGGTTGCCCTTAATATCTCGTGCAAGGACCTGTAATATCCGGCAGACGGTGCCCATTTCCTCGCGTTGCTTCGTCATGACGCCGATGGGGCATGGGTTGCGCGCCGCCGATTGACGGCGGTTGGACACTGCTTACATAAATAGGTTCTCCCTTGCAGTTTGATCCCCCCTTGCAAACCGACGTGTTGATCAGGCGTTACAAGCGTTTTCTCGCTGACGCAAAGATTCCAGGGCAGAAGCCCATCACGCTGCACTGTCCCAACACGGGTTCCATGCTGGGGTGCTGCGATCCCGGCAGCCCGCTCTGGTTCCAGGACTCGCGTAACCCGGCTCGAAAATATCCCTGCACCTGGGAACTGCTGCAAACCGCAGTGGGTGATTGGGTTTGTATCAATACCGCACGGGCCAACCGACTGGTTGAGGAAGGCATCGCAACGGGAGTTATTGTAGAGTTACAGGGCTATCCGCGTCTGAGGCGCGAGGTTCGCTATGGTATGGAAGGCAGTCGGATCGATCTCTGCCTTGAGGCGCCAGAGCGACCTGACTGCTATGTGGAAGTGAAGAACCTCACCTTGTGCGATGTC
>CAYXVO010000464.1:0-2742 GCA_964467875.1 uncultured Pseudomonadales bacterium
GGGGACGGAATTCACCGTCGTCCTCTACCAGCTCTCCGATATTCGTTGACCGCGGCTTAGGCACCGCCTTGACAGCCTTCGGCTTCTCGCGCCGACGCTTGGCTTCTTCCTCTTCTTCCTCGTCGCGGGTTTTCTTCTTAACCTTCTTCGCGTCGTGTTTCTTCGCGGCGTCGAGATCCTCTACCGCGATCGGCACGTCAACCGCAGCCTGCGGTTGCGCGACTGACTCCGGCTGCGCAACCTCTTCGGCTTTAGCCTCGGAGACTTCCGCCGATGCAGACGCGTCCGCCACGGCTTCCGTCACCGCAGGTGCCGCTTCAACCATATCGGCCGCAACCTGTTCCGCGCCTGCCGCCGGTGCAGAGGCCTCTTCCGCCTGCTGCGCCAGAGCCTGCTGCTTCTCCTGCTCGGACTCTCCAGCCACTTCCGTGCGCTTCACAAACGTGCGCTTCTTACGGACTTCTACATTCACTGTGCGCTGCCCACCCGCTTTCAACGTCGTGGTGGTCTTGCGCTTGAGCGTAATTCGCTGCGGCTCGGCATCGCCATCGCCGTGACTACGCTTAAGATAGGCAAGCAATGTCTGCTTTTCCGCATCGGTGACCGTGTCTTTCTCTGACTTATGCTGCAATCCGGCGTCCTGGATCTGCTTGAGCAGACGATCAACGGGAGCGCCTACATCTGCCGCAAGCTGTTCAACTGTTACATCAGCCATGCTTGATTCTCCTGTTCCCGTTACCTATTACTGACCTTCAAACCAGGGCGCGCGGGCGGTCATGATCAAGCGGCCGGCCTTTTCCTCGTCCATGCCTTCAATATCCAGCAGGTCGTCAATCGATTGTTCGGCCAGATCTTCCATTGTAATGACACCACGACTTGCCAGCACAAACGCCAGATGGCGATCCATACCTTCCATCGTCAGCAAGTCATCCGCCGGTTCCACACCGTCGAGCTTCTCTTCGGTCGCCAGCGCCTGGTTGATCAGCACATTCTTTGCCCGTGACCGAAGTTCAGTCACCAGGTCTTCGTCGAAGTCTTCAATCGAAAGCATCTCCTCCAGCGGCACATAAGCGACCTCCTCCAGCGTGGTAAAGCCCTCGCCGACGAGCACGCCCGCCAGTTCCTCATCCACATCCAGATGGCGGACGAAATACTGAACGAACTTGCCGAACTCCTGTTCCTGCTGCTGCCCTGCTTCTTCCTCGGACATGACATTCAGTTCCCAGCCAGTAAGTTCGGCCGCGAGCCGCACGTTCTGACCACCACGGCCAATGGCCATGGCAAGATTTTCACTCGATACAGCCACGTCCATAGTGTGCGAATCCTCATCCACCACAATGGATGCGACTTCCGCCGGAGCCATGGCATTGATGACCAATTGTGCGGGGTTGTCATGCCACAGCACGATATCGATACGCTCGCCACCCAACTCATTGGACACAGCCTGGACCCGTGCACCGCGCATACCGACGCAGGCGCCGACCGGATCAATCCGTCCGTCATTGGTCTTGACCGCGATTTTCGCCCGCAGCCCGGGATCCCGTGCCGCCGCCTTGATTTCGATAACTTCCTCGGCGATTTCCGGCACCTCAATGCGAAACAATTCAATCAGCATCTCAGGGCAGGAACGGCTCAGAACCAATTGCGGCCCGCGATTCTCAACCCGGATCTCCTTCAACAATGCCCGTACGCGGTCGCCCACCCGGAACATCTCGCGACCGATCAGTTGATCGCGTGGAAGAACTGCCTCTGCATTACTGCCAAGGTCTACAATCACAGCGTCACGGGTCACCTTCTTGACCGTGCCATTGACCAGCTCACCAACCTTCTCACGGTAGCTGTCCACAATCTTGGCGCGTTCAGCTTCCCGTACCTTCTGCACGATGATCTGTTTGGCGGCCTGAGCGCCGATCCGGCCAAAGGCAACGGATTCAACTTTTTCCTCATGGATGTCGCCAACCTTCAACTCAGGGTCGATCTCATGCGCCTCTTCCAGCGTCAGATCCGTACCCAGTGCCGGCACCACATCGTTACCCACAACCGCCCACCGGCGAAAGGCTTCATACTCCCCGGTCTTGCGGTCGATGGCGACACGAATGTCGGCTTCTTCTTCCTCGTAGCGCTTCTTGGTTGCGGTCGCCAGAGCCAGTTCAATGGCCTGGAAGATGATGTCCTTGTCGACACCCTTTTCATTAGAGACCGCTTCTACAACCAAAAGGATTTCTTTATTCATGCTGCTGTCCGCCTAACCCCAAAATCCTAAAACTGTGCAATGATGTTTGCCTTGTCGATCAACTCGATCGGCAACAAATATTCATCATCATCCACCTGGACGACCACCTCGTCTCCCTCGATCCCCTTGAGCATTCCCTTGAAGTTGCGCCGCCCGTTGTATGGTGAACGCAACCGCACCTGAACCATTTCACCCGGATAGGCCGCAAACTGCTCCAACCGGAACAATGGCCGGTCCCAACCCGGAGACGACACCTCCAGGGTATAATCACCATTGATCGGATCTTCAACGTCCAGCACACCGCTTACCTGCCGACTAACGGCGGCACAGTCATCCACATTGATACCGTCTTCTTGCGTCGCGTTATCAATAAAAATACGCAAAACCGAGTGCTTTCCCTGACTCAGAAACTCCAGGCCCCAGAAGACAAATCCTAATCCTTCAACCACCGGTCGAAGCATTTCTTCCAGCTCAAGCAGTTTGTTCGACAATGCCACCACCTCGCGTTT
>CAYXVO010000465.1:0-2741 GCA_964467875.1 uncultured Pseudomonadales bacterium
TTAGCGTCACAACAGGACGTACAGGATCGACGCCTGAAGGTTCGGCACAGAGCACCTGATCTGCAAGTAACCCTGAGCCCGAGCGGTTGGCTCCGGCGTTTCCGGCAGCCAGTCAAGGTGCACTGCGTTGATATCAACCGTTATGGCATGGCCCTGGAAACCGCCCAGAAACTGCGCAAGAACGAGCGCGTGTGGCTGGCATTCAAAGGCCGTTACATCGCGGAATCGGACATTGAAGGCATTGTGGTCAGCACACAAGTCTGTAACGGGCGTTACCGTTATGGCATTGCCTTCGCTTACTGTACCTATAGCAAGCTTTACTCTCGGGAAGTCGACAACGCCTTATCCCGTATCGAAAGTCTCTGCAGTCAATCCGAACTCGACAACTCACTATCCTGATGCCACGCACCAGGGGCATTCAGCCAATGGGGCGATGTTCGCACGGATGATGCTTGGACGGATGCCATGTCGGATTCAATGAAATGAACGCCACCCCGGTCGTGGACGCACTGATTCTGGCGGGCGGCCAGGGGCAGCGCTTAGGCGGCACCGACAAGGGTTTGCTGCCTTATGACCCCGCCGCATCGTTCGCTCGGACACTGGCTGATCTACTGCGCCCTTACTGTCGTCAGGTGCTGATCAGCTGCAACCGCAATCACCAGCACTACCAGATTCTTGCCGACCAACTGGTAGCCGATGATCCGCCCACTGCCCAGGGCCCGCTAGCCGGCATTGTTGCCGCGAGCGGAATTTCTGACGCCGACTTTCTGTTGATCACACCCTGTGACACCCCAGACCTGGACCCGCGATTTCCCCAGCGGATGCTGCATGGACTCACAACCACCAGTGGGCCGCGTGTCGCGCAGGACGGCCAGCGCCACCAGTTGCTGCATCTGCTGTTACCGCGACTCCTAACGGTCTCGATGAGCGGCTATCTGGCGCAAGGCCGGCATAGCGTGAAAGGCTGGCTGCAGCCTTACTCACCCGACCTCATCAGCTTCGCCGATTGCCCACAGCTCTTTCGCAACATCAACACATCCGATGAGCTGAGTGCCTGGCAGCAGCATCCCGCCGTCTCGGGCAGGTTTGATCGGTAGTCGGCTAAGTAGCTATCTCACAGTCTGATATCTTTTCAGTCCGAGGCCTGACACCACTGCTCGGCTCGTACCCGATCACCGTCCCGGCTCTCTACCCAATGATCGCCCGCGGGCGTGCGCTCCTTCTTCCAAAACGGCGCCCGGACCTTCAGGTAATCCATCACAAACTCACAGGCCGCAAAGGCATCGCTGCGATGCACACTGCCTGCCAATACCAGAACAATCTGATCCCCCGGATTGAGCTCGCCCACCCGGTGGATGATACGCAATGCCTGCAAGGACCACCGCTCGCCCGCCTCCCGCGCAATGCTCGCCAGGCTCCGCTCGGTCATACCCGGGTAATGTTCCAGGTAAAGCCCCTCCACGTCCGGCCGTTCACTGAAATCCCGCACCAGGCCGACGAATGCCGCCACCGCTCCCATCTCTGACGCGCCCGTTCGCATCCATGCCATTTCCCGGCTCAAATCGAAATCGCTGGTCTGTATATCAATGGCTGTACGCACACCGGTGCCCTCATCATTCTGGTCGCCCCCCATTCTGCCTAGCCTGGCCGGAGACTCAAGTATTTTGCCGGGCGACCGATTTGGGTTTTTTCGGCTACTGCGTTATAAAGTACGCGCACACTCACAAGCGGCACCTAATCTGTGGTGACCCGACAATGCTCCTCGAGCGATTCAACCCGAATAACCGCCAATAAAGGATTCCAGCCCATGAGTTATATGGCGCTCAAGCACATTCACCTGACCACCATTGCAATCACGTTCGTGCTCTTCACCCTCCGGGTGCTCTGGATGCTGATGAACTCACCCCAGCTCAACAAGAAATGGATCCGGATCCTGCCGCACATCAACGACACGCTGTTATTGCTCAGTGCCATCGCACTGTGCGTCATACTACAACAGTATCCCTTTCAGGCGCCCTGGCTCACCGCCAAGCTGCTGGGCCTGCTTGCCTACATCTTTCTGGGGCTAGTGGCACTGCGGATGGGTAAAACCAAAGCGACACGGGGACTCGCCGCCATCGGTGCATACCTTGTCTTTTTCTATATTGCTGGCGTCGCTCTGACCAAGGCGCCATGGCCACTGGGTTAGCCTTCAAACCAAGTTTGTCTTGATATCCGCCAAACAAAAAACCCGGTGACCAAAGATCACCGGGTTCTCAATCAGGATCCGGCCCTGCCAGAACCTAGCTGATCGAACTGCCAGGCCTGACAACCACAGCCACTCCAGCGGAATAGCCAGGCCGTTCACCGAAGATTTACGCTTCAGCTGCCGCCGCGCTGTCTTCCTTGTATACGTGGGGCATCAGCTTGGCGCGGATCTGGCGCTCAATGGTCTGGGCGAGCTCCGGCCGCTCTTCCAGGTACTTCGCCGCATTCGCCTTACCCTGCCCGATCTTCTCGCCCTGATAGGCATACCAGGCGCCAGACTTGTCGACGAAGCCTTCCTTCACGCCCAGATCAATGATTTCACCCATGCGATAGATGCCCACACCATAGAGAATCTGGAACTCCGCCTGACGGAAAGGAGGCGCGACCTTGTTCTTGACCACCTTCACCCGGGTTTCGCTACCGACCACTTCCTCGCCTTCCTTGACCGCGCCGGTACGACGAATATCCAGACGCACCGATGCATAGAACTTCAA
>CAYXVO010000466.1:0-2729 GCA_964467875.1 uncultured Pseudomonadales bacterium
CGGCCGGACTATGCGAGTGCGCTGCTCCACGCCCGCCAGGTCCGGCCAGAGCGGTTCCGGCACTGGCCGCTCGCTGGACTGGCGCACGGCGGCAATACGCTGCCGGGATTTCTCCAATTCGGCCTGCAACTGGCAATGACGATCCGTCTCCAGCCGGATCAACTCCGCCGTGGATTTGCTGCGCTCCTGCTCGGGAGCCTGGCTTCGCAGCTCCGTTTCGTCGAAGTTGAGCGCGGCCATGATCTCGACCCGTCCATCCGTCTTGCGACTGGACAGGATCATCGCGTCCGCGCCCAGCTCCTCACGGACCAACTTGAGCCCCTGTTGCATGGACGCTGCGGAAAAACGCTTTACCTTCATGACCACTCCTCCCCTTGGCGCCCGTACCTGATCAGTACCGATCGCCCCGGTTGTTGTTTAGGTTCCCAGCCCGCTTCCGCCCTAGCCACTGACGGTCGCGACGATGGTGATCTGCTTGTTATCCGGCACCTCCTGGTAAGACAGAACATGCAGACGCTCGACACTGTAGCGGACAAACCGTGACACTACGTTGCGAAGCGGGGCGGAGACCAGCAGGATCGCCGGCTTGCCCATCATTTCCTGGCGCTGGGCAGTGTCTGCCAAAGAGCGCTGGAAACGTTCCATCATGTTCGGCTCCAGGAGCAGACCGATTTCGTCAAAAGATCCACTCTGCTGAGCTTGTTGCATAGACTTAAGCAACAACTGTTCCAAGTCTGGCTCCAAGGTGATAACCGGCATCTCAGGGTCGTTACCACAGATCCCCTGCACGATCAGACGCCTTAACGCGACACGGGCCGATGCCGTCAAAACATTGGCATCCATGGTTGTCGGCTGCACACTGACCAGCGCCTCGGCGATGGTGCGCATATCGCGAATCGGCACGTCTTCCTGCAACAGGTTCTGCAACACCTTAAGCAGCTGGCTTAGAGTCATGGTGGTGGGCACCAGTTCCTCGGCCAGTTTCGGCGAGGCTTTGGCCAACTGATCCAGCCACTGCTGGACCTCTTCATGGCCAATCAATTCATAGGCGTGCTTGTTGAGGATCTGATTGAGGTGGGTTGCCACCACGGTACTGGCATCCACAACCGTATAACCCAGGGTTTGCGCCTGATCCTTCTGGCTGGATTCAATCCAGACCGCCTCCAGTCCAAACGCGGGATCGCGGGCTTCGACGCCGTCCAGCCGGCCAAACACCTGACCTGGATTGATCGCCATTTCCCGGTCCGGATGAATCTCCGCCTCGGCAATGGTGACGCCCATCAGGGTGATCCGGTAGAGGTTTGGCATCAGGTCCAGGTTGTCGCGGATATGCACCGACGGCATCAGAAAGCCCAATTCTTGGGACAGCTTCTTACGCACGCCCTTGATCCGCCCCAACAGTTGGCCGCCCTGAGCCTTGTCCACCAGCGGAATCAGGCGATAGCCCACTTCCAGCCCCACCACGTCCACATTGAGCACGTCATCCCAGCCCAGCTCCCTGGTTTCCGACGGCGGCATGCCCGCAGGGCCGCCCTGCAGGGTCTGTCCTTCCCGTGCCGTGCCGCCCGAACGTCCCAGGGGAGCGGCCACTTCATCCTCGTCCACCAGTTCCTGACGGCCTTTCTTATGGAAATAGTACGCCATCCAGCCAGTACCGCCGCCCAGGCTGAGAAACGCCAGATGCGGCATACCCGGTACCAGCCCCATCAGGATCAGGATACCCGAGGACACCGCCAGGGCACGGGGTGCGCCGAACATCTGGGCGGTAATCTGCTTCGACATATCCTGCGACTTGGTGACCCGGGTCACGATGATTGCGGCGGCGATGGACAGCAGCAGCGATGGAATCTGCGCCACCAAACCGTCACCAATGGTGAGCAGGGCGTAGGTTTCGATGGCGTCGGAAAAGTCGAGGCTATGCTGCATCATACCGATGGCAATGCCACCAAACAGGTTGATGAACAGAATCATCAGACCGGCAATGGCATCGCCCTTGACGAACTTGCTGGCACCGTCCATGGAACCGTAGAAATCCGCCTCCTGGGCGACATCTTCCCGGCGCTGCTTGGCCTGGTCCTGATCGATAATGCCCGCGTTCAGATCGGCATCAATGGCCATCTGCTTACCGGGCATCGCATCCAGGGTAAAACGTGCGCTGACCTCAGAAACTCGGCCGGCGCCCTTGGTGATCACCGCGAAGTTGATGATCATAAGAATGGCGAAGACCACGACACCGACCGCGTAGTTACCGCCGATGACGACCGCACCGAAGGCCTCGATCACTTTACCGGCGGCATCGCCCCCATCGTGGCCGTGCAATAGCACCACGCGGGTGGAGGCAACGTTCAGGGCTAGACGCAATAGGGTCGCCACCAGCAAAACGGTGGGAAACACTGCGAAATCCATGGGGCGCAACGCGTAGACGCACACCAATAAGACCACGATCGACAGCGCGATATTGAAGGTGAAGAACACGTCCAGCAGAAACGCCGGTATCGGCAACGTCATCATTGCCAGCATAACCAACAGCAGTACAGGGACTGCCAGGTTGCCCTGCCCCAGACTTCTCAAGTTATTGAGGAGAACCGCTCGATCCATAGACCCATACCATCCGATAACCGGGTGTATGCCAGAAAACTGGCACGTTTCAATGCTTTGTGGCAGGTTCAGCAATTAACGGGCCAAGACAGCTCAACAGCCGGCCCCTCCAGTGCAACGATGCACTTCCG
>CAYXVO010000467.1:0-2727 GCA_964467875.1 uncultured Pseudomonadales bacterium
TTATGCCAAATCGTTAAAATCCGCTTGACTCTCCGGGAGGCGTCCATATAAGAACCTCCTTAGTTCAGGAACGTGACTTCGCCATTGGACAAGTCGTACATGGAGCCGATCATCTTGATCTTGCCTTGTTTTTCCAGTTCGGCCAGCACTGAGCTGTTCTTTCGAATGGCTTCCACCGTGAGCAGCACGTTCTGGCGGGCGACGGCATCGACGAACTCTCGATTGCTGCCGGTACGCTCACCGGAGAAGGTTGTTGCGGCGACGGCAGGTTCGATCTGTTGGAGCAGGCCCGTCAGGTTGCCAAGCTGTACACCGTTGATAGCCCCGGCAATTGCACCGCAGGCGGTGTGCCCCATCACCAGCACCAGTTTCGCACCGGCCACGGCGCAAGCGAACTCCATGCTGCCGATGAGGTCGGGGGTGGAAATGTTGCCAGCGATACGTGCGCCGAAAGCATCACCGATGCCTGTATCGAAAATGATTTCACCAGGAGCGCGCGAGTCGATACAGCTCAGGATGACCGCAGCCGGGTATTGCCCCGTTGCTGTGGCCCGTTTTTGAGCGAGAAAGTCCTGTGCCTGCATTTTGCCGCTGCGAAAGCGTACGTTGCCCTCGCGCAGCATTTCGACGACTTGATCGGGCGTCATTGCATCGCGCTGTTCTTGCGTCAGCGAGTCTGCAGAGGCGGTAGCTGGAACGAGAGAAAGGCCTGCAGCCACGGCAACGCTGGCACCGGCACCGGCCTTGAGCCAGTTGCGTCGGGAAGGATCTTGAGGGGTGTCGGGCGTACAGCAATTATGTGCGTGTTGCATAGATTGCTCCAGAGGGATGAATCATGAGAATACGGGAGCAAAGGATGACTGAGCATGATGATGATTAGCCTCTCTGAGGAGTGATCCTTAGCTTGCCGCTTGCAATCGAATTGCTCCAGGCAGACGTCATAAATCTGCTTGAAGACTATAGATTAGTAACTGCTTATTTACAATTGGTATTAGTTGGGGCTTATCGTTGGTATGATTGCCGGCTTAGAATAAGAGGAGCCGCCTATCATGCGTCACCCCGCAACAATCGACGTATCGTCACTCACAACGGGCGATCGCGCCAAATCCGGTCTGCAAGCATTCCTGCAACCCCTTTCGCGGCTCGGTCTGTTTTTCGCCATTCTGTGTTTTGCAGCGGCGCTTACTCCTTCAATGATTCCACGCCCCGCACTTATGCAGGGGCTTATGGCTGGTATTTCTGCGGCCATGGGGTACCTTATTGGTGCTGTTCTGCAGGCGCTTTGGAATTATCTGGAACTGCCGCGCCTGAGAGGGCGTGTCCTGCGTCAAATCACCATTGTTCTGGGTGTGATTTGCATAGGCGTGGCGCTGCTTTGTCTCTGGAACACCGTTGGCTGGCAGAACTCGATTCGGTCGCGCATGGCGATGGAGCTTCTCGGCAACGGGCATGTGTGGGTGGTTTGTGCCGTCGCGCTGGCCAGCTTTCTCATGTTGGTCGCAGGCGGTCGGGCCGCAGCGTGCTTGGCCTTCTTTCTTATCAATCATGCCCGGCGTCGTATGCCTCGCCGGGCAGCGACGGTACTCGGCGCTACGCTTGCGGGCGTCCTGATCTGGGTGCTGGCCAGCGGAATTCTGGCGCGGGGGCTTTTGCCTGTACTGGATGCTTCATTCCGTCAGTATGACGCGCTGTTGGAACCAGAGTATCCCATGCCGACCCGTGCCGATCGCAGCGGTAGCAAGGAATCTCTTCTTACCTGGCAATCGTTGGGGCGTGCCGGGCGCGAATTCATTGGCTCGGGGCCGAGCGCACAACAAATTCAGGCAATTTCTGGCCGGCCGGCCATGGAGCCGATCCGAACCTATGTGGGGCTGCAGGGTGCCGACACTATCGAAGAGCGTGCTCAGCTGGCGCTGGCTGAGTTAAAGCGTGCCGGCGGTTTCCGCCGGTCAATGCTGGTCATCGTCACGCCTACGGGCACGGGATGGATCGATCCGTCCGCGATTGATGCTGTCGAGTATCTGCAAAATGGTGATGTCGCCAGTGTGGCCATGCAGTACTCCTATCTGAACAGCCCGCTTTCGCTGACCGTCCATCCTGAGTACGGTGCAGACGCGTCAAGTGCGCTTTTCAGAGAAATTTACAATTATTGGACGGCCTTGCCGCGAGATCAGCGCCCACGCCTGTATCTACATGGACTGAGCCTGGGCTCCCTGAACTCTGCACGCTCGTTCGAATTGTTCGAGATTGTCGGCGACCCGATCGATGGCGCACTCTGGAGTGGCCCACCGTTCGCGAGCCGGACGTGGCAACGGGTCACCAATGAACGCGTTCCCGGTTCACCTCAATGGTTGCCGCAGTTCGGGGATAGCCGCCTGTTCCGCTTTATGAACCAAGATGGGTTCTCGGTTCCCGAAGATACGCCATGGGGTCGGCTACGCATTGTTTATCTGCAATACGCCAGTGATGCCATCACGTTTTTCAACCCCCATGATTTCTATCGCAGCCCGGATTGGCTGAAGAGCCCCCGAGGGCCTGATATCTCGCCAGAATTGCGTTGGTATCCGGTGGTTTCCTTCGTGCAGCTGGCGTTCGATATGGTTCTGTCTGACCAGACTCCCCTGGGATATGGGCACGTCTATGCGCCGGAGCACTACGTTGACGCCTGGGCGGCACTGGCTGGTGCCCCGGGATGGGCATCTGACGAGCTCACACGGTTGAAAACGT
>CAYXVO010000468.1:0-2727 GCA_964467875.1 uncultured Pseudomonadales bacterium
TACAGGCCTGGGTTGATGGCCTTGAAGGTGAAGCTCTTGGTCTGACCAGGAGGCGCCTGGGTCACCGCCGCGCCGCCACCGGGGCCTGTCACCGCGTGGAAATCCACCGAGTGGATCATCTGGCTGTCCTTGGCGTTGGCCATGTTGACCTCCACCGTGTCACCCACGCGCACCCGGAGGAAAGGTCCGGGAACCTTGTTGTTGAAGGTCCAGTACTTGTAGGTCGTGCCATCGTCCAACTGGCCCACGACTTCGGTGGTTTCCAGATCGACTTTCAACTTCTGCGGGCCGCGCTTGCCGACTGGCTTGCCCACGGCGGTTGGATCCTGCGCCACATCGATGCCTTTTGGCGCCGCTTTAACCGCCTTCGCACCACCGACCACGATCTTGCCGATCATGCCCGCCTGAACGTGGCCGGGCAGGGTACAGATATAGGTGAACTCACCGTTCTTATCGGCGCGGAACACGATGGCAGTACTTGCACCCTTGCCGGTCACGTTATCGGAATCCGCACCGAACTCCGGCACCGCAATGTCGTGGATGGCGCCATCGCCATTCACCAGGTTGATCTGCACCACCGCGCCTTCCCGCACATTCAGTTGTGGGTTGATCTGGTCCTTGATATCGCCGGTCTCGCCCACGAACACCAGCTTGCCATCAGCAATGTCGGTGCGCAGGGTAAAGGTGACGTCCGGACGATACGTGGCGGCACTTTGCTTGTCGTCATGTTCGGCGGATACCTGGGCGGTGCCCAGGGCCAGACTGCCCAGCAGCACGGCGGCAATAGCATTTCGAAGGGACGTTGGTTTCATGGCATTTACCTCATGGGAACGAAAGCATCGGTTGCATGCCGTGGCATGCGTTAAAGTCCATGAGTTAAAGATAGATGTAAAATAGATTTTTACTGTTGATTTAAATCAAGCTTCAAGCGTGAGCGGATGTCGGAAATTACGCACCCGGGTTGCTGCGCAAGTAACGAACCGGGCCGACGACGCTGAGGCGCGGCCGGTCCCGGCTGATCTATGGCTGATCTATGGTGAATTTCAGTGACATTGCTAGATCAGATGCTGCGGCGAGCACTGGGAGAGGAGCGCCTTCAGTCGGCTCATGTCGGTGATGCTCACCAGCTTGCGCTCCACGGCGATGTAACCTTCTTCCTGCAACTTGGAGAAGGTGCGGCTGACGGTTTCCAGCTTCATGCCCATGAAACTGCCGATTTCCTCGCGGGTCATGCGCAGGTAGAAGCTGTTGGGGGAATAGCCGCGTGCCGCGTAGCGCTGGGACAGGTTCAGCAGGAACGCCGCTACCCGCTCTTCCGCCCGCATGTTGCCCAGCAACATCATCACGCTCTGGTCGCGCACGATCTCGCGGCTCATGATGCGATGAAAATGACGCTGCAATGCCGGCATCTGGCGAATCAGATCTTCCAGGCGCGCAAACGGAATCTCGCACACCTCGCTGTCTTCCAGGGCGGTGGCATGGCAGGCATGGTTGTCGGTGCTGATGGCATCGACGCCCATAATTTCACCGGTCATGTGAAAGCCGGTCACCTGTTCACGACCATCTTCCGTCAAGGCATGGGTCTTAAAGAAGCCTCGCTTAATCGCGTACAACGACTCAAATGCCGTGCCAGCGCGATACAGGTGTTCGCCACGCTTCAGGGTAAGACGCTGGTTGATCAGCAGATCCAGCTGGTTTAGATCGTTCTCGGCCAGGCCCAGCGGCAGACATAACTCACTTAAGCTGCAGTTGGAACAGGCGGCCTTGAGGGTTTTGAGCGAAAATTCGGGGCTGGCCGTCTGCGAACGGGTAGACATAGATGACGTCTCTACAAGTTTAGTGGCGGTTGCGATGCGGAAACATCTACCGCAAGCCTAGCACAGTGAACGCACCATATGATCCACACCCATCCGGTTCGGCCTGAGCCGCCGGAATTCAGGGTGAAGCTGGGCGCCCGCGAAAGTTACCATCCAGTGGCTGCCTGGTTTAACCGGCGGAGGTCGCAATCAGTCCGAGCAAGGGCCTCATTTCCCGCTCGCGACGCAGGAGATCCTGCAGGGTAAAGCGATCAAGGTGGCCATAAAAGGCTTCTGCAGCTTGCTGGAGAATAACCTTGAGATCACAGGCCGAAACGATCCGGCAACAGGAGGGTTCCGCCCCGAAACACTCCACCAGCACCGTGTCCTTTTCGGTTTGCCGCACCACATGCCCGAGGTTGATCGCCGCCGGCTCCCGCGCCAGTCGAATGCCGCCGCCCTTGCCGCGCACGGTTTCGAGATAGCCGTTCTGTGCCAGATAGTGAACCACCTTCATGAGATGATTCTTGGAGATACCGTAGGCGTCGGCGATCTGATGGATGGTGGACAGACCATCCCGGTGCACGCCCAGGTACATCAACACACGCAAGGTGTAGTCGGAAAATAACGTCAACCGCATCCGCAGCCTCCCGTGTTAACTCTGAGCCTATTGACTCCGAGCAGTTTGATTCAGAGCTGATTAATCCAGAGCAAGTTGAATCAACGCTGATTGATCTAGCGCAATTAAACATGCATTTGAGTTATTGATTATACCTGGCCTCTGGTGCTATAAAAGATGTAGATCAAATACTCTTTAAAGGAGTGACCTCATGGCTCACTGCCACCTTGACCAGATTTCCGCCGACATCGTGCGCGAAGCCCTGCAGGACGTGATTGACCCGGAAGTGGGTATCAACATCGTCGACCTGGG